>NZ_CANG01000044.1:0-46772 GCF_000309315.1 Sedimentibacter sp. B4 | reverse complement strand
TTGGATCCGTTGGGTTTGTTGGGTCCGTTGGATCAGTTGGGTCTGTTGGGTCTGTTGGGTCCGTTGGATCCGTTGGATCCGTTGGATCCGTTGGGTCCGTTGGATCCGTTGGGTTTGTTGGGTCCGTTGGATCAGTTGGGTCTGTTGGGTCCGTTGGATCTGTTGGGTCCGTTGGATCTGTCGGGTCCGTTGGATCTGTCGGGTCCGTTGGGTCTTCCGGATCTATCGGATTTTCATTTGGCCTGTTAACTTTTATACCTATAAATTCATGCCCATTTCCATTTACATCAATTTGAATATTAAATGTATTGTTTAATGATAATTCTCCTAAATTTGCTATAACAAAATAATTTTTACCTGCAGAATCAGAATTCTTTTTTAAAGCATCGAATTCAAATCTTCCATGATCATTTGTCAGTATGAGTTTAGTAATATTAATATTACCATAAATTGCTGAACCTGTTACAGTCTTACTAAACCCTGAATTCTCAGAATATTCTACTGATTCAACCTGCTTTGGACTCATTACTGATACAGCTACATAAACTTCATCATCGTCATACCATATGGCATGAAGCTTTGATTGATTATTAGTTGAGCTTATTCCAAGTTCAGAATACACATCGCCATCCACATCAATTTCCATAGCTTCACTTGAAGAATCTCCACCTTTAGGTTTAGCGCTTACTATACTGCTTGGCATTACAGGCATAATCATCATAAATGCTATTATTGCACAAATTATTCTGTATAGATTTTTGTTCATTTTATAACCCCCTCGTCTAGTGTCAGTTTTATGTTCATTTATTTCATTTAAGCAACTTTTTATAAATCATTAACCGTACTTATTTTCTTCCAGTCTACATTTAAGTCTCCGTACAAGTTGCGGTTTTGTGTTTGCTTGATATTATTATACGTATTTGTAATTACATCTCAATTTTTTAGCAGTTTCATTTCAATTTCATTTCAATTACATTTTAATTACGCCAAAAAACGACAAAAAAACAGTCTTGAAAAAGACTGTTAGTCCATAGCTATTATGATTCTGAGCATTAATGAATTATATCCTAAGTTGAAATATGAGATTCTTCGGGCTGCGCCCTCAGAATGACAAAACAGCCTCCAAAGAGGCTGCAAATTATATCAAAGTATTTTCAGACACTAAGGGCTGAAAAATCATATTTATTTCATTTCCATTTATTTTCATATAACTTTTCATATTACTTGCAATTCTGTTTTCAATTATACTCACTCCGTCTCCCCTTACGTCATGGAGCATTATAAGTATCTGACTGTCGTTCCAGAATGTAAACACATCGCCCTTTCTCAGAGTAGTCTTCAGAAGCATTGCCCATTCCCTTGAAATATTTGCCAGTGACTCATGGCTGTGTAAACCTCTTTTATTGAAGTTAATAATGCAAAGATAGTCATACTCGTTATTTCTTATGGATTTTCTTTTCTGAAGATTGAACAGAAATTTAAAATACTCAAAATTACAGTGCATTGCACCATTTTCTGCAGCCTCTTCAAGCTGCATCTTTATAGAAGACAAATCAATATCTGTGTTTTTATGAGAATTGTTATGTATTTTTTTACGCAGATCCATAAACCTATTCGAAGGCTTTGCATCCATTTCTCTTTCCAACAGATTCAATGCATATTCATAATGGTTCATTGCGGCTTTTGATTGGCCAAGATTTAGCATGGCTTCCATAAGATTGATGTGGATTTCTTCTTCATAAGGCTCAGAAAGAAGAGCCTTTTCACACAATGCTATGATTTCTTCATTTTCCCCTTTTTCTTTTAAGAGTTCAAACAGCTTGGACAATGTTTTTAAATACAGCCTTTGATAATAGTTCCTTGTGGGAACCAGCCATACTTCATATGCATTGTCAGACAAATATAATCCCTTATAAAGGCTTATGGCCTCTTCATAAAACTCAATAGCACTGTTTGCATTTGCAGTTCGCTCTGCATCGCCCTTTAGAATCAGCCTTTCAAACTCGTCAATATCGACAACAGTATCTTCACCTATTTCAAGACAATAATACCCATTCGTGAAATTGATGTTGATATATTCCTCTGCATCAATACCATCCGGCAGCAGCATCTTGATTATTTTTCTCAATCTGAAAATCTGCGTTCTAAGCATGTTTTTAGGGTCGTCGGAATCGCTTTCAGACAACAAATTATCAATGATTGTATCCGGCAGCAGCTTTTTGTTTCTAAAAGTAAGAAAATATTCAAAAAGTTTGTATATTCTGTATGTGCGGCTGGATTCTTTTAGCATTGACTGTCCATTTGCTTTTATATCAAATTCTCCTAATGTATTAATGTAAAGTTTCATACTGTGTCCCCCAATTTTAGCCTTACAATTATATTACATTATATAATTATTTATTAATATTTTCAATAAAAAATAATCAATAAATTTACTTTTTATGGAAATTCTTAGACATTTTATGCTATGCATTGTTTTTTTTGTTTGATTGAATCAGTTCATTCACAAAAAGTGACGGCGCGCCTGGAACAATGATATTAAGCACTTTTTTTGCCCTTGTCATTCCCACGTAAAAAATTCGTCTTTCTTCTTCAAGAATTTTTTCATATTCTACTTCAGACATGTTTTTCTTTTCTGAAGGAAATTCACCGCTTATGTTGTCAATCATGTACACATGATCATATTCAAGTCCTTTGGCACTGTGAATAGTTGTAAGTGTCACATTGGCATTTTTGTTTTCAGAGGCATTTTTGATAACCTCCTGAAGGTTGTTGATTTTTTCTATAAATTCCTTGATGTTCTTGCAGTAGGAACCTATCTCCTCAAGTATCTCCAAAATGTGAAGAGAATTTGACATGTTATTTCGACCTTCCTCCTGCATTCTCTCCAGGTAATTTATATATTCCAGTTCCATTTTAATGAAGCGAATTGCATCCATTGGTCTTAATTTGTTCAAATAATTAATGTCAATTTTGAACTGATGTATTTTATCATATACGTAGTGATCAAAATATCTGTAGTTATCGAGAATATCAAAGACTGTAAGATCCTCTCTGGGACTGTCAGTTACAATCTTGCACATGCCTTTTGAAAAGTATGTGTAGCTTTTATAGTATATCCTTGAAAAGGCATCTCTGTCTTTAGGATTTAGAGCCAGATTTAAGAATGCCATGACATCATATAAAACCGGGTTGCTGAAGAATTTTGTTTTGTCTTCCTTAATATAAAAATCTATTTTATTTTCATTGAGATTGTTGGCCAAAATCATGGCAGACATGTTGTATCTGAACAAAATGCCAACAGTCTGGTCATTTGATGGTAAAAGTGCTTCAGTTATGAGTTTTGCCTGTTCAGCTCTATTTTTAACACGAATTATATTTATCTCATTTATTCTTTCATTATCTGTATTGATTGCTTTTTCATATCTTTTTTTATTTCTTTCTATGAAGTGCCTTGCACCTTCCACAATGTTTTTATCTGACCTGTAATTGTTGTTAAGATAAAAAACTTTGCCGTCCTTGTATATGTCCCTGAATTCTAGCATGAAATCCGGATAACTGCCCCTGAATGAATAAATTGCCTGGTCGTCATCTCCTACCATGAACAGGTTGTCATCCGTTATAAGCTTTATCAGTTCATGCTGTATCTTTGAAGTATCCTGCATTTCATCTATCTGCACATACTGGTAAGTATTTTTGATATAATCCCTGTAATAATCAGAGCCTTTGATAATTTTGTAAGCAAAAAGAAGCATATCATCAAAATCAATAAGCCTGTTTTTCGATTTGTACGCTCGATATGTTTCGTAAATGGTATCAAAACCTTTTATTTCTATGCCATAGTCTTTGTATTCAGCTGGATTTATCATCATGTTGTTTACAAAACCGATGGCTGATGACAAATTTTCAATTTCTTCATCGCTTACATAATTGAAATAAGATTTTGAATAATGAGATTTGAGTATTTCTCCAAGGATTTGATAACTGTTGGTCAACAGCTCAAAATCAATGCCTTTTCTATTGTAAAAGCTCTTCACAATTTTATAAGAAAAGGCATGAATAGTTGAAAATTCGGTTTTTGATTTATACACGCTGCCAAAATAAGATTGAAACCTGTTTTTCATGTCATTGGCTGCCATTTTTGAAAATGTAATTGTCAAAACTTTTCTGCTGCATTTGTTTTCATACAGCAATCGTCCGGCTCTGGCAATTGTCACGGTAGTCTTCCCCGAGCCAGCAGTTGAAAGCACAAGGGCATTTCCCTTATCAAATGAAGCAGCTTCCATTTGCTGACTGTTAAGATTTACTCCGTTAATTTCTTTTAAATAGTCATAGTATTCCATATTCACCTGTTAATCATTGATTACTCTTTCAAACACTTCTGCAGTTCTTATCTTCACAGGAGCACAGCCTTCTGTTTCACTTCTGTGATGAGCTTTGATATTTGCACAGTCCAAAGCACCAAATTCTTTTTCAAATTCAGCAACAAATTGTTTTGTTTTTTCTTTCATTTTGTCATTTGTTGTAGGTCGCTCTTCAGTATACATTAATCCAATTGCTGCTAAAGCTCCCAAAAGGGCTCCGCACGTGTTTTCTGTCTGAAAGCCTCCACCGAATGGGCATACAGCCTTAAAGAATCTTTCATCAAGTCCCAGGTTGTACTGTTCATCAGCGGCCATTAGCATTATCTCTGCACAGTTTTTGTGGTATAAGGGCTGTTCATCCAAAGGGTGTGCCAGTTCTTCTTTATTTAATTTATCAACAATATTCTTCATATGTCACTTCCTAGAAAAAGTAAATTAGCATGCTCATAAATGTGGTTATTATCATACCAAAGGCTAAAATGAAACATACGGCTCTTGTGAAGTTGCCTGCTCTTTTATATTTGTTCATTAGAATCCTCCAATTTTAAATGATATATATTATAACATATCAAATGAAATTTTAACAGCTTGAACTATAATTTTTATGTAGAAATTTATTTAAATTTTACATTCTAATATTTTACATTGCAATATTTTCATGTTGATATATAATTGATATATTGAAAATGTCAATAATTTATTAATTCAGACATATATCTGTTCCAATTTAATCAAAACATTAATTTCATTTCAGAATATTATTTGATAAGGACATATTATGATAAAACAAGTCAATCGTAGAAAATTTAAGATTTTATTATTTGCTGCCATCTTTATTTTCACTGCCGTTTCAATATCAGAAATGGTGATTGAGCCGAAGGGATACATCCATCCGGATTATCCAAAGGAAGACATAAATAGCATTTTGGAAAAAGAAACGATCTCTGAGGAAGACTACAAGTATCTTTTTTATCAGACAGGCCTAGGAAAAACAGCTGTAGATGAGCTAATGAAAAAATCTGATGGAAAATCTGAAATAATTAAGTTCCAGGAAATATTCTTCAGAGACAATGAAGTTCTTTGCGAACCCATAGGAATAATCACAAGTCAGGAATCCATTGTGAATGATGAAGGAAAGCCAATGTATGGATTTAACTTTGCGCCCTATGAAAACGGATATGTTCTCATAACAAAGGCAACCCATTCTCTTGGATGGCGCCATGGACATGCAGCCATAATAACAGATGCAGAAAGAGGCGAAACCCTGGAAGCAGTAATACTGGGAACTAACACAATGTTTCAAAACATCAACAAATGGAGAGTGTACCCTTCATTCATGATGCTTAAGTTGAAAGACACTTCCCAGGAAACATTGGATGAAATAGCAGAGTTTGCAAAAAACAATATGAATGATGTGCCATACGGTTTATTTGTTGGTTTATTGAGCAGCAAGAATCCTGTTCCTGAAAAACTCAAGAGCACCCAGTGCTCACATCTTGTGTGGTATCCGTTCATGCAGAAGGGATACGATGTTGACTATGACGGTTCATGGCTTGTAACACCAAAGGACATTGCCAACAGTGATTTGTTTGAAGTTGTTCAAATTTACGGAGTTGACCCTGCAGAAATCTGGCCGTAATATAAAAATTTGTGGTATTCTAAAATTCTCCGGGTCGTAGGGGCGGACTACTGTCCTCCCGTTGAACAACTGTACATTTATTCACTGCCATACGTAGGGGCGGACCTTGTGTCCGCCCGGGCTCGAGTATTGCACTAAAAAAGCATCTCCAAAATGGAAATGCTTTTTTTGCAAATTATTATTATTCTTCTTCGCAACCACAACCGCAATGATTTTCATCATCGAAGTCTTCATCAAATTCATCTTCGTCATCGAAATCGAAGTCATAATCATCATCATCGTAATCATCTTCATCGATTTCCATGTCACCGAACAATTCTTCTTCAACAGTTGATAAATCTTCATCTAATAAATCTAAGTACTCATTTACTTCATCTTGCTCTTCAACTATGTCACTCATACCGTCAGCTATTTCTTCGATAACATCCATCAACGCATTAAATAATTTGCCTTCTTTAGTGTCAGCCTTAACGTCTAAACCGTCAGCTAAACCTCTCAAATAAGAAATTTTTTCATACAAAAAATCCATATCTTACCTCCTAAACTCTTGATAGATATTCACCGGTTCTGGTGTCAATCTTCACTCTATCTCCTATCTCAACGAAAAGCGGTACGTTTATTTTAGCACCGGTTTCAGTTGTAGCAGGCTTAGTTGCTCCTTGTGCAGTATCTCCTTTAAATCCAGGCTCTGTTTCAGTTATTTCAAGTTCAACAAAGTTTGGCGCTGATACTTCAAATGGTTTGCCTTCATAGAATCTCATCTGTGCAAAATCATTTTCTTTCAAATATTTAATAGCTTCCTCAACTTGGTCATAGTTTAACGGAATTTGTTCAAATGATTCTGGATCCATGAAATAATACAATTGTCCATCATTATATAAATATTGCATATCTTTAGTTTCAATACGCGCCAGCGGAAATTTTTCTGTAGGGTTGAAAGTTTCCTCTCTTATAGCTCCTGAGATTATGTTTTTTAATTTAGCTCTAACAAAGGCAGCTCCCTTTCCAGGTTTAACATGTTGAAAATCTACTATCTGCCATAATCCATTATTCCAAGATATAGTAATACCCTTTTTAAAATCACTTGCTGTAATCATTGTTAGTGTCTCCTCCTTTATGTATATTATAACCAGCACATTGCTGCTTATTCTTTAATTATAGTTCTTCCTGTGGTTGGAACTATTGATACTTCTTTTTTTTCATTTGATTTGGTATCCAATATAGAAAATGTACCTGCATTAACAGGCATCCCTTCATATGTAAATCCGATTGAATTCATATTAACGTTGCTGTAGCTTATTTTATATCTTTTCTTGAATCTGACTGTCTTGACCGTGACAGTATCAACATCAACATTGTAATAGCCTTCAGCCACGTTTATTCGAATATTATACTCAGCTCCGGGTACTTTCATACTTTCCATCTGAATATATCTTACATCCATGGCAAATTCATTAGCCATCTTGTCCATATATGCAAAATCCATATCAAGCTTAGGGACAGCTAATGAAATCAAAATAATCAATATGAAAATTGTAACAATCGTTTCTATTAGGGTAAACCCGCTTTTACTCATAGTCCACCTAAAATATACCATAGCTTATTTTATAAATTAATTCAGTATTTGTCAATGTATTTATTTTATTGCAATGACTATTTATTTTTTTAAAATAACTACAATGAGCTGAACGGACTGTTAAAAATTTGCAATCACACTACTGAACAGAATTATTGTTTCTGAAACATACAACTTGCTCAGCTTTAAATGACTGATCTCCTTTTTCAAGAAACAGAGTGATTTTAAAAACCTTGACATTTATTAAACTATCGTTTTTCAATAGTGATATGTGCATTGCTTTAACATAATTACCAAGCTCCACAGTGGGATTTATGTCTTTATTTCCGCTGCCGTAACGAATATTTTTGTTTACAATTTGAAACACATAATTTTCACTTTCCCCATCACCAAATCTAAATGATATTTTGTCAGCAGGAAGCTCTAATTCTGCAGCTCTTACTGCTGTCATGGAATAGTAGTTCAGTGAATTTTTCATTAAGGAAATGCCTTCAGATTCCATTATTTTGTCCGACATGAAATTCAATATATATTGTGCCTGAAATTGCAGCTCTGCTTCATCATTTAATTCTTTGTATGTTTTTATGTTTACAACAAAAAAAGTTACTACCAATGAAGTAACCAAAGTGCTAAGTCCAAGAGTCACCAGAAGTTCTATCAGAGTAAAACCATTTTTGTTTTTTAACATAGTACACCTCTTCTAATACCATATAAATACTATGATTTTAGACTATACTGAAGCTGTCATCCTGAACGATAGTGAAGGATCTCATCTTTATTCCTTAGAATAACAATGTCAAAAATTTCTTTGTCAGCACTCTAAATTTAATTTACATTAATCCAATTATCAAACATAATATAATCAGAGGCATCAAAAATATTGCTTTTAACATTTGAATAAACAGGAACCAAGACTACTATATCAACTTCAACATGTTTTTCTATTTTATCTGTGCGATAGATTGATATTAAATGTGCAGTTAATCTATTTCCGGAAAAAATTAAATTCGGTTCTGCAATTTTAACCTTTGGATTAGAACTATTTTCAGCTCTATTTTTAAAATTGACAGTTACAAAATTCTTAAACTCAGCACAAAAAATACTTTCTGCCCCTCCTTCATCAAGAGGATACAAATTTAAATATTCTTCTGCTTCATCAATTGCTCTAGCAGCAGCTTCATCTATTAAAATATAGACGTCTGAAAAAGCTTCATTAAGACCGTCTTCTGCCTTATAAAATAGCTGTTTTGCCTCCGTGCTGTAATTCCTTATGTTGTACTGCATCATTGCTATATTCAAAATCGAAACACCCAGCGCCACTATTACAGTCATAGCAATAACTAGAAGCACCATTGTGGAACCCTTATTGTTCATACTTATTCTCCGAAATATTAATAATACTCCTTTCTGTCGTCCTACATTATAGAAGTATCATCAATAAAAAATTTTGCTTCCTTCAAGGATTTTTAACACTTGGGTGTCTTGTATGATTGAAATTTTTATTGAATAGACTATTCCTTCCCCTGCCTCTATTAATATTTCAGCTCCATAACTGCTTTCTGTTTCCGGCACAAGACATTCATACTTTCCTGTGCTGGAATTATAAGCATATTTTTGTGTATCAATTTCCCTCATTGCTTTAATTTCCTCCATATATGACTGCGCAAGCATGGAAGCTTTATACTCATTGCTGGCAGTATTGTTTATTTTAGCTGAAAATACAAACATTGACATAATAGGTGCAATCAATATACCCAGTATTGCCATTGTCACTACCAGTTCAACCAGTGTCATACCACAGTTATTTGAAATCCTTAACTTCATCCTATTCATAAGCTTCATCTATTTTCAAGGCATAAAAAACAAGTTCAATTGTTCCGTAAACTTCTTCATTGTCATTCATAACAACTCTGACATTGTTTATTGCTGCATAGGTCTTACCTCCTTGAATTTCATCAACAAATCTAAGCATGTTATTGTAAGAAGCTTTAAAAGAAATGGTGACAGCAGCTGAAATAATTCGGTCTTTTTCATTTTCTTCGGAAATTTCTGCTTCCATACTATTTAAATTTGAATATTCCAAAAAATCAATCGAAGACGCTTCAATTGAACAGCTTGATAGATATTCGTTTAATATTGTTAATATTTGTTCCTGCCTGATATTTGCCATGATATTAATGCTGTTGGCTTCATCGCTGATGTCTCTAAGCCTTTCCTCATACATCTTTTTGTTTTTTATATTTTCACACATATTTTCATAGTCTACAATGATTTTGGTATGTTCATCATCAGTCAGGCTAAAAATACTGTACGCTGCTGATACATTGTCTTTTGCCGTGAAAAGCAAAATTGTAGACAATGCAATAAAAATTGCTATTTTAATATATTTATTGTTCTTCATAATCAACACCCTTCAAATAACAAGTAACTGCATAAGTAAATTTTGATACTTCCCCTTCTTTATTAACTTCTACATTTGTCATTTTAACATTGTCTACAAATTCAATTTTTCTCAAATTTTCTACAAACAATGCGACGTTTTTTAAAGAAATTGACTCACAATTTATCTCCACATTATTTGCATCGGCAAAAAAAGATTTTATTTTTGTGCCATTTGCAGCACAGTCTTTTATTTTTTCAAACAGATTAGAGCTAATTAAATTGTCAAGTCTTGATTTCTCCTTTGCTTCACCAGCCATGACTACATAATTTTCAAGAAACACGGTCTTTTTTTTGATGTTTTCTATTTCATTGTTCAATAAAATATTATCATCATTGCTAAGAAATACCTTCTTTGAATATGCTTCATTTTTCAATATGCTTGTCTTAAAATAATAATTCAAAAAATTATACGAAAACCCTAGAGCTGTTATAAGAATTGCTGACATAACAGCTACTCCAACAGCAAACCTATATTTCATTTTCTCCTTTTTTTCTGTTAAGAAATCAATATGATTTTTATCAAAATAAAATGAAGCAGTCAAATTAAAATAATCATAGAATTCATCTTTTATCTCTGGTCCATGTTCTAGAACACATGGCATTTCTCTAATAACTTCAACTTCTATACCTAAGTCAGATAAATTTTCCTTAAATTCATCACTTAAGGATTCTCCAATCAGATATATTTTTTCAATAATGTTGTCCTTACTTAATGAAGTGTAATATTTCATGTATTTACGAATTCCATCAAAACACTTTAACAGCAAAGTGTCTTCATGATCATATTCTGTTATTCTGAAAAGCTCAGTAATGCCTTTGTGAGCTATACTAAGACACACGTTTGATTTACCGCCATTTATGACTGCTACTATGTCTTTTTTTACACCATATTCATTTATATTTTCATTTAAAATGTAATTTGTGAAATTTGATGAAATATCCATTGCTGCTAAGTCCAGTTTTAACCTTTCAGAGATTTCTATATATCCCTCATACATTTTCAATGGCATGCCATATACTGTGTATCTGGCCTTTTTAACGCCTTCACTCATGAATATTTCAGATATTTTGTACATGATTTTATATTGATTAATATAAGATGGCTGCATCTCCTGAAGTTTGAATTTAATCATGGATCTTGTTTCCTTGCTGTTCTTTACATATGGAAGTTCCAATTTTCTTATAAATACTGAATTTGAATTAATGAGAAACATAGCTTTCTTATGCTTAACAGAATTTCCAAGTATCTTCTTGAGAACTTCTGAAACTTTATGTAAATCTTTAGGTATTCCGTCTGATAAAATGCTGTAAGGTAAATCTATTTCAGCTTTTCTGAAAATGTGAAGTATCTCCCCTTTTCTTCTGCCTTCAATAAATTTAATACTATGGTCGCTAAATTCAATAGCTAGTATTTTTGACATGGCTATCACCTATCTTACAAATTTTATCATCATGTGTTAAGCGATAATCTCACACAGAATCAGGTATACAGGTGGCAATTATTGGTTTTTTGTCATCCTGAGCGTTAGCAAAGGATCTCTCTTTTGTTCTGCGACTAGAATGACATATTCAAAGCACCTGAATTACCAAATCCATTTTAAATAAACATTTATTAATTCATTGCCGCAAAAAATATACAGCAATGCTGCCATACATATAAATGGCCCAAAAGGAATTTTATCCTTCATGCTTTTAAATTTTAATGCTATCAACCCAGAACAAACCAAAGCACCAATGAGAAATGAAAATACTGTTATGAATAATACCCCTTTTACTCCAAAAATAAGTCCAAGGGCCATCATGAGCTTTATGTCTCCGCCACCCATGGCACCGGTGAAAAATGATAACATTGAAAAAATTAAAAATCCAACTGCTGCTCCTATGAACTTATCCCAAATTAAACTGTTGTCATAAATAATAATGCTGACTCCTATTACAGCACCAACTATATTCAGACTATCAGGTATTATCATGTACTTTATATCTATCAAACTTTCAGTTATCAGCAAACTTACCAAAATACAATAAACAGCACCATAAAAACTCCAGCCGTATTTCAAGGCAACCATTAAATAAAATGCACCATTCAAAATTTCAATTATGGGATATTGCACTGAATATGAAGCATTGCAATATTTGCATCTCCCTTTGTTTGCAATGTAATTGACAACAGGTATCATATCCTTGAAGTAAAGCCTGTGACCGCAGCTGCTGCATGACGAAGGTGGATTGATAATTGAAACCCCTTCCGGTATCCTGAAAATACACACATTCAAAAATGAACCAATTACTAATCCATAAATGAAAACCATCGCTAACATAAAAACCTCGATTTATTAGTATATAGTTTGGTTATATGCGGGAGAGCAGTAGCTCTCCCCTACAATCCGGGATTCCAAATTCGTTCGCCAATCGCCAATATTTGCAATTACATTCCATATGGCATATGTGACTCCAATTTCACTGCAATTCCTCAATTACCAACACGTAATGTCGGATATGCAATTCCGCAATTATCAACACGTAGGGGCGGACCTCGTGTCCGCCCGGGGTTTGATTAAAATTTGTTATCTGCGGGAGAGCACAAGACTCTCCCCTACAATCCGGGATTTCAAGTTCATCGTAAATATTAGTATTTTATTTTGGATACATTTGTTCTAAAGCTGTGGTTGTAGCATTTGTTGCCTCCACAATTACTTCTCCATTTAAACCCTCAGTAAATTCTATTGTACCTTCATTTCCATTAAAGTCTTTTGATACAAAATCAATCTTCGTTGTTTTCAACATACCCTGCAGCGCTTCTACTGTAGCTGCCTCGTTTAATGTTGTAGTCGTATTTCCATCATTCACCAAGTACAACTCCGCTGCCTTTCCCAGCATTGCTGCTGTAGCATAATCAGCTTCAAGTTTTGCATCTTCCTGCACGCCTAAAAACCTCGGTACTGCAATTGCAGAAATTACAGCAAGAACAGCCATTACAACAATCAGTTCCACTAGGGTGAAACCTTTTTCATTCTTCCTCTTCATAAAAGCTCTCCTTATTTTATTATTAATATTCCTTCATAAAATAGCGCGCATATTTCTCAGGAAAATTAATTCAACTATAAAAAATCAGCTAGTATTGTACTGTATTGACCATATCAAACATTGGAGTTATCATGGCCAGCATTATGAATCCAATAATTGCTGCCATCAACACAATCATAACCGGCTCAATGAGTGCAACCAATTTCTGAATAGAATTTTCAACTTCTTCATCATAAAAATCTGCAGTCTTGTTAAGGACATCTTCAAGTTCTCCTGATTCCTCACCTATTTTAATCATGTTATGGACCATTGGTGGAAATATGTTGTATTGCTCAATAGAAAAAGAAAGAGAGGATCCTTTTCTAACATCCTCTCTCACACACAAAATAAGTCTCTTAATTTTTTCATTTCCAACAATCGTAGACACAGCCTCAAGACCGGAAATAAGCGGCACACCGCTTTCAACCAGCGTTGACAATGTTCTTGAAAACCTGGTTGCAGCCAGTTTAACCTTCAACCCTTTATACAAAGGAAATCTAAGCTTGAAGTTGTCAATTTTATATCGTACATTTTCATTTTTCATCAATCTGATTATAAACAGTACAGTACCTAATAAAGCAAGTGCAATGAACTGCCAGTAATTTTGAAGCCCTCTGCTGATCTTAAGCATTATCCTTGTCACATATGGCAAAGCAACTCCTGAACTTTGGTATAAATCAACAAAAGTTGGCATTACATACATAAGCAAAAATATGACAACAACAGTTGCAACAACAGCCAATACAATTGGATATGTCATTGCAGATTTCACTTTGCTTTCAGTCTTGTATTCTTTTCCATATTGAACAGCAAGCCGTCCCATTACCAGTTCAATATTTCCACTCATTTCACCAGCACGAACCATTGAAAGAAACATTGCAGGGAATATTTTTTTGTTGCTGTCAACTGCTTCAGAAAATGTGCTGCCTGTCAAAAGTTTATTATGCATATTTTTAAGCACTGTGCAAAAATTTTTATCTTCTGTCTGCATGCTTAATATTTCAATGCATTTCTCTATAGCAATTCCTGATTTGAGCATAGAATTCATCTGCCTGCAAAACATGGAAAGTTCCTTGAGTTTTATTTTGCGCGAGTTTTGCGCTATATGAACCCTCTCTGACAATTTTTTGTGACTTTTTATCTCAGTAACTATGAAATTATTTTTTCTTAATTCAGCAAGAATGTCTTCTTCAGAGAATGCATCAACCTTTATTAAATGTCTTTCTCCGGAACTGTTGAACACCCTGCATTTGTACAAAGTCATTTCTTCCTCCAGTTCTATTTATCACAGTTTATAGACCACCTGTGAATATTCCTCAACAGAAGTAATTCCTTCAAGCACCAGCTGCCTGCAATTATCCTTCAATGTTGCCATTCCGTTTTTTATAGCTTCCGCAGTAAGTTCATCTGTAGAACCGCCTTTGTAAATTATATTTCTCATATTCTGATCTACTTTCATAACCTCGTGTATTCCAATTCTCCCCGAGTAACCTGTGTTGTAACATTTGGAACAACCTGTTCCCTTGTACAAAACAACACTGTCTTGAAGATCAAGCAAATTGTTTTCAAAACTGTTTGACATATATGATTCCTTGCAGTTTGTACATATTTTCTTCACAAGCCTCTGTGAAATTACTCCCCTAAGAGAAGCAGCAACCAGGAACGTCTTTATTCCCATATCCTGAAGCCTAATGACAGCAGAAGGAGCATCATTTGTGTGGATTGTGCTGATTACAAGATGACCTGTTATTGCTGCCCTCACTGCAATTTCAGCAGTTTCTTCATCCCTGATTTCACCAATCATGATAATATCCGGATCCTGTCTTAAAATGGACCTGAGTCCCGAGGCAAAAGAAAGACCTATTTTTGAATTTACTTGTACCTGATTAATGCCATGAATCTTGTATTCAACAGGGTCTTCAACGGTTATTATGTTTTTATTTATGTTGTTCAATTCATTTAAATATGTATATAAAGTTGTAGTTTTTCCGCTTCCCGTCGGGCCTGCAATCAAAATTATACCATTTGGGCATTCCATTATAGAATCAACTCTTTTTAAATTTTCATCAGTAAATCCCAGCTCATATTTTGATTTTAAAAAATTGCCTCTGTTTAAAATCCTAAGAACAATCTTTTCTCCGTACACTGTAGGCAGCACTGAAATTCTCATGTCTATAGCTATAGAGTCAACATTCATCTCAAGTCTTCCATCCTGGGGAAATCTTTTTTCAGCAATGTTCATTCCTGCCATTATTTTTATCCTTGTAACAATTGCAGAATGCGATTTAATAGGAATTTCAAGTGTTTCATGAAGCTCTCCGTCAATTCTGAACCTAACTCTTATTTTATCTGCTAAAGGTTCAATATGTATGTCGCTAGACTCCATTTTCAGAGCCTGGTCTATGAGAGAATTCACAAGCCTCACAACCGGAGAATTATTTAAGTATTCATCTTCTGTCTTATCATCGGCTGATTCAATTTCATCACATAGATCACTGATAATTTCTCTGGCTGCAATTTCAGTGTTTCTGCTGCTCATGAATTTATCAATGGCTTCAGTAATTTGTGATTTTAAAGCAAATAAAGGTTCAACCTTCATACCTGACTCAAGTTCTATGTCTTCAACATCAAATACGTTTAAAGGATCCATCATTGCAACGAGGAGCTTTCCACCCAAAAAATTAAAAGGTATTGAATTAGTCCTCCTTGCAAGCTTTTCAGATATAATTTTTGCTGCATCCTTATTGATCTCTACATTGTCTAAATTAAATGTCTTGATACCAGTCTGCGAGGATAAATATCTCAAAACATCCACTTCAGAAACGTATCCTTTTTTAATCAATATACTGCCTAGTTTTTCATGAGATGACGTTTGTTCATCCAATGCAGCATAAAGCTGTTCCAATGTAATTTCATTATTTGAAATGAGAAGTTCTCCAAGTCTTGATGAATTCTTATTCATACAATCCCCTTTTAATTTTATATATAATATAAATATAACTTTCTTCAGCGTATATAAATTATAATTACAGAGTATGATTTTGTAAATGATTTTATTGTTAAAAAATTATCCATTATATTTACACATCTTAAAATTAATTTAAAGAAATATATAAATGTATATACATAATTTAATGTAATTATAAAATTAACTTAAAAGAAATTTAACACAAAAAGGACGATGGTTGTATAACCAACGTCCTACAAAAGTTTTTTGTTAACTATTTTCTTTGTTTGTCTTTTGGAACCACGCAAGTACCTGTAGCTCTGCAAACAACAATTGGTTCTTCCAAAAAGTCACAAGCTGAATCGTTTATGTCTTTTCTTGGAACTATAACTTTTCTTGCTTCAAATTTCATTTTTCTTGAAGAATTGCCTACATTTGTTATTTCGCCTTCAGCTTCGATGTAGTCTCCTGCATAAACCGGTGCCAAGAATTCTACATTGTCATATGCGCAAAACAAACCTTCATCTCCATCGTTCAAGATTAAAAGTTCTGTTGCAACATCTCCAAACAGTCCCAGCATTCTTGCTCCGTCCACCAATTCTCCGCCGTAATGAGCATCATGTGCGCTCATTCTCAATCTAATTAATGATTTCATTTGTACCCTCCAAATTTTTTGCTCTAGTCACTTTGCCCCGTGACAACAATATCTTAGCACTAAAATGGGGGATTGTCAATTTTATTCACCTTTTCAGTATTTATAAATATATTAAACATTGCCTGCCAAATCAGACTTTGTTCTGTTTTCTTCAATCTTATCATGCAATATAATAATTTCATCAGATTTTTTTTGTTTAAGCAGCTGCATTTCCAAAGAAGTAATTTTTGCTTCCGCAATGCTTAGATTTTTCTGAGCAATAAGTCTTTCTATTGCAATATTTGAATTTTCATTGATTAAATCTATTGACTTTTTATATTCTTCCTGCAGCTTGCATTTTAAAGCTTCATTAGCCACAAGCAGTTTATCATTTTGTTTGTTAGATGATTGCAGCGAGTTGTTCATGGTGCTTAACTTTTGCTTCAACAATGCTATTTCATCATTAAGTGTTTCAATTGTTTTTTCTTTTAAATCATTTTCAAGATTCTGCTTTTTAATGATTTCCGTCATAGTTACAAGCTGAGTACTTAGTTCGCCTATTTTACTATTTAAATCAGCAAACTTTCCATCTGTCATTGTACTTCTTAAATATTTTACCTCGTTTTTTTCTTCTTCCAACAAACGCGACAAATCAGCAACAGTATCCCGTTGCTTTTTAGTTTCTGATTTTTCAGCCTTGAGCATTACTTTATGAGCTTCTGTTTCCTGCATTGAATGCTCAAGCTTTATTTGCAGATTATTTATTTCATCATTTCTACGTTCTATTTCATTTTCCAGAGATTTTCTCTCTCTGTTGTATTTCTTTACTTCCTCTTCCAATGATACTATACTGTTTTTAAGCGTTATAACTGTTTGAGCCGAGTATTCTGAATCTTCTATTTTTATATTCTTAAGTGATTCAGCCAAATTATCATATTCTGCAGACAGTTTGTTGTAGCGTGCCAATAGAGTTTCGTTGCTCTTTTTTATGGTTTCTTTTTCTTCAAATAAGGTTTGGAGGTTTCTAGAAAATGTTTCCTGCGATGTTTGCTGCTGCTTGCGCAATATAGTCAAATACTCATGAACAGATTGTTTTGAATACCCGCCAAATGTACTTTTTAGAACGCTACTTAAATCAGCTTCTTCAGTTTTGTCACGAATCATTTCAACTATATTTTTATTGTCATTTTCTTTCATTTAATTTAATTCCTCCAGAGTTATGTATTGCCAATATTATACAATACTTATTCGCAAAATACAATAATATCTCCAACAGAAATATTTTTTGCAGCTCCTTCGTGAAGTTCCAGAACATGGGCGCAATTTTTAACTATTTTGCCTATTTTCCAGGGCTTCACTGTTTCTTTGTACAACACTTCCATATTGTTTGACAAGTATACTGCATCAATTGTAAATTTCATAAAAAAACAGTGAATCGAAGTGCACTTCATCAAGAGAAGGCCTTCATCAAAATCAAATGATTTTCTGTTCAATAGACCTATTAGTCTAGCTTTAAATGTATCAGCCTTTTTTACATTTTTTATAACTATAGAACTTTTAATCACAGCCTCCATTACTTTCCACCAAACACTTCAATAATGGACACAACAGCAGGTCCCATTAGAACTATGAATATTACAGGAAATATAAATGCTACCATTGGCAGAAGAATTTTTATGGACATTTTATGCGCTTTTTCTTCTATCTTGCCTCGTCTGTTTTCGCGTATAGCTGTAGCCTGTGTATGAAGTACATTTTTTAAAGATATACCTAACTTATTTGCTTGTATAACAGAACCCGTAAAAGATTTCAAGTCATCAATATCGCATCTTTCTCCAAGCAGTGTGAGAGCATCCTTTCTGCTTCTGCCCATTGTCATTTCCCTGTAGGTAATATTTAATTCATCGATAAGCGGTCCCTGGAAATGCTCTATGACATGAAGCATTGCCTGTTCAAAGCCCAGTCCAGCTTCTACATTGACGCTTAGCATATCCAATACATCAGGCATCTGACTTTCCATTTTCTCTTTTCTTTTGGTTATGCTGCTTAACAAACTAAAACGCATAATTGCAAAAGCTGCATATGCCCCTAAGATTGGCATCAAAATAACAAATTTATTGTTCATATTGAGTATAAAAGATAATAAGAAAAACAACACTGATGTTCCAACTATCACAATAATTTTTATAGCTGAATACTCGCTGGGCATCAGAGACATGCCTGCCTGACGCAGCATCTTTCGTAAATTCTCAGATTTTTGATTATTCATACCCGTATCCGGAACGAATTTACTCAACCCCTTAACTATGGATTCCAGCATAGGACTTAAAAATCTTTCAGATAAGGATTTGTTTAATTCCTCATCTACAACAATATTTTTTTCAGCACTTCCAATTCTAGAAATACGGTTTTTAACCCTGTCACTATTTATTCCATAGTTATTCAGCAATAAAACTACAGCACAAAATATACTTATTGCTAAAAATAATGAAATATATATAGCCATTGCCGTCACCTCACATCTTTATATTAACTATTTTATTAATAATAAAAAATCCAATTGCTTCAAGCACAATAGAAATGACAATAAGTCCCTTTCCAATATCCGACTCAAAAAAACCTGCAAAATATCTAGGACTTAAAACCATCAATATTAAAACAAGTACTAAGGGAAGGAATCCAATTATTAGCCCAGATATACGTCCTTGAGCTGTCAGAGTCTTTATTTCCATCTTTATTCTTATTCTGTCTCTTATGGTTGACGATATGGTGTCAAGAATTTCTGACAAGTTGCTTCCTACCTGTGCTGATGTAAGAACTGCTGAAACCAAAAGCTCAAGGTCCTTATTATTAGTTCTTTCCACCATGTGATTAAGCGCATCGGACTGCTTCACACCATAATGAATTTCTCTAAGTACCCTTGCAAACTCCGTTGATATAGGAGGCTGCATATCTTCAGCAACGCTTTCCATTGACTGTAAAAATGTAAATCCTCCCTTAATGCTGTTTCCCATCAGAATTGTCGCCTGTGCAAGCTGTGAATTGAACAAATCTTCTCTTTTTTTTCTTGCATTTCCCACAATAAATGGCGGAATAACAATACCAATTATGGCTAGTGCAAGACCTGTAATTATACTTCCTCCAAATAGAACAACAACTATCATGGGAACTAAAGTTAATCCTGCCCAGAATACTATAAATTCATTGGCCTTCAGTTTTATTCCCGAAGAAGCTATGTAGTTTGAAAATTCCTGGCTGGCAAGTTTAAATCTTTGCTTTTTTCTTTTATTTTCTTCTTCTGTTTTCTCCCTGATAAACTGTTCCTGCACATCGTCAACATTGTTTTCCTTAAAATACCTGGAAAGTCTGTATCTGACCTGTTCTGTGCTATGAGTAGAAAGGAAAGTATATAATGCAAGATAAATCAATATTGCAATGGTTATTGATATCAATATTTCCATAAAACCACCTCAGTTCGTAAACCATTCATCTCTTACAAGAATACCGCTTGATGAAATTTTTTCAAGGAAATTAGGGCGAATACCTGTAGAAACATAACTGCCCCTGATCTTCCCGTAAGAATCTACTCCTTCTATCCTATATACAAATATATCCTGAAGAGTTATTGTATCACCTTCCATACCAACAACCTCAGTTATATTTACAACCTTTCTGGAACCGTCTCTGAGTCTTGACTGATGAACGATTATGTTAAGAGCAGAATGTATCTGTTCCCTGATGGCCCTTACCGGCAATTCCATTCCTGACATAAGTACCATTGTTTCCAGACGGGACATGAGTTCTCTTGGTGAATTAGCATGTGCTGTTGTAAGGGAGCCATCATGACCTGTATTCATGGCCTGCAGCATGTCAAGAGTTTCACCGGAACGCACTTCTCCTACAATTATTCTGTCCGGACGCATACGCAGTGAGTTACGTACCAAGTCCCTTATGGATATCTGACCTGAGCCCTCCAGGTTCGGCGGCCTGCTCTCCAACGTAACAACATGATCCTGCATAAGCTGAAGCTCTGCAGCATCTTCTATAGTCACTATACGTTCATTGTTAGGTATACAGCTTGATAGCACATTTAACAGTGTGGTTTTTCCACTGCCGGTACCACCTGAAACTATTATGTTCATTTTGCCTTTTACGCAGGCTTCCAGAAAAGAAACCATTTTGGGAGAAATGGAGCCAAATTTTATAAGGTCATTTGCAGTATATGGCTTCTTTGAAAACTTACGTATGGTCATGGATGGACCTATCAAAGACAATGGCGGTATTATTGCATTAAAACGAGAACCGTCAGAAAGCCTTGCATCGACCATAGGGCTTGATTCATCAACACGCCTGCCAACTGACGATACTATACGGTTAATAATATTCATAACATGTGCATTATCCTTAAAAACTACATTTGAAAGTTCCAATTTTCCTTTTCGTTCAACGTAAACCTGATAAGGCCCATTTACCATAATTTCACTGACCTCAGAATCATTGAGAAGCGGTTCCAGAGGTCCCAGTCCCATAACATCATTGTAGATTTCTCTTAGAAGCCGTGAACGTTCTGTCCTGGTCAAATTTGAAGTCTTTGATTCAACAATTGACTCCATTATTTTTTGGAGTTCCTGTTCCTGTTCACCTTTAATATTGAAAAGATTTACATCCTGTTGATTCACTATTTCAATAAATTCTTTATGAACACGACTCTTTAAATCTGCATATTCATCCTTGAATACGTTGACATTTTTGCTAGCTGCAGTTGTATCTGTTAATTTATCTTCTGTTGCAGCAGCAATCTTTTGTTTTTCAAGACGATCAAGCAAACTCATGTCATTTCCCACCCTTATGTATTATTTTTTCTTGAACGGCATTAATTTTTTACCTATGTTCAAATTCTTTTTCCCTTTGTCTAATATATCATAATTTGTTGTACCACTAACCAGTATATTAGCTAAAGTTGTAACAGACTCACTGAGTTTGCTGCTCGGAGCACCTGTAACAAAAGGAACTCCTCTGTTCAATGCATTTACTGCAACTTTATAATCACTGGGTATTTTTGCCCATATTGGATAGCCTATAATCTTTTGAACATCATTTACGGTTATGGAATTCATGTCAACAGCCCTGTTGACAATAAGCCTTATTTTATCCATTTGCTGCAACGACTCCAGTATTGAAACGCTCAGTTTTGAATTCCTGAGAATAGAAATATCAAGCCCGGTTACAAAGAATATAATAGAAGAAGCTTCAATGGCAGTCATCGTAACTTCTGAAAACGACGGTGAAGTATCCACAATTACATAATCATAGTAGCTGCGGAGTAAACTCAGCAAACTTTGAATTTTTTCTGCCGAAACAAGTTCAGCATATTCAGGACTCTTTGGGGCACATAGCAAATGAACACCGCTGGAATGTACTGCCATATAGCTTCGTACTGAATCAATATTCGGTGTTATTACGTCCTGAACCAACTCAATAATAGTATCCTTAGGTTCTATATCCAAAAATATATGCAAATCACCAAATTGCAAATCAAGGTCTATAAGTGCTACTTTTTTTCTTTTTTCAGCCAGTTTTACAGCAAGGTTTGCTGCAATTGTACTTTTTCCAAGCCCTCCCTTAGCTCCAAAAACAGTTATTACTGTTGAAGACCACAAAAGAGCTTCTTTTTCACTGAGTGATTTAATTCTTATGGATTCATTATGATAAACAGTCTTTATGTACTCGGCAAATTCCTTAGGAGTTGCAGGAATCTCAGTTATATTATGGCATCCAACCTTGACAGCATTCTGCATTGTTTCTACATCCAGATTTTCCGCCACCAATATTACAAATGTACGAGGTCTGTGGAGAATTATCCTTTCAGCCAGACTCAAGACGTCTGTGTCACCTGCTCCCAACGTCATAAGGATTATATCAGGTGAAGTGTTTTCTATCTTATCCAGCGCAACAGAGCCCCCAATAGAATCACCAATTATGTTTATCTCTTCATCATCAATCATTGACTTGAGTGCACCAATGTTTCTTTCCATCTTGCTGATAATCAATACCTTTATTTTCATACAAATGCCTCCTTGTCCACTAATTGATAATTATGTCGTCAAATTTAATTGTCTTTTGATTTGTTATATCTTCATCAAGCGGTGATCTCATGATTAATCGCATCTGTCCCTTGTATTCTGACATGCTGATTTCCATCGCCTGGGCAGGAGTTACCTGCAATGTTACAGTCGTATATGATACTCCGGTTTCAACATTAATTGCCTTTCCTTCCTGAGACAATACATCGTCTACTGCAAGCACCTTAATGTTTTCTGCTATCATAGTTGTATAATTTATAGTTTTTTCCTGTTCTGTTCCTTCATTTTCAATCTTGTCAAACTGTACAATTATATCAACTGTGTTCTGAGGTTTAATCATACCTACAAGACCGGATAAATTGCTGACCCCAATAGAAATTGCACGCATTCCTGGTTTTATTGCATATGCCAATGTCCCATCGCCACCGCCGCCTTCCGGTGATATGAGTTTTGTTGACAACACTTGTTCACCAGCAGTTATTTCATATTTAGAAAACTTTCCAACTGCCGCAGTTTCGTTCACAACTGCTTCTTTATGGGCAGCTTCAACAGGAATCTGCGTTATTTCAACCATATCCTCTGTAATGGTGGTATTTGGAGGGATATTTACAGAAGCTGTCAAAACTCCTGTCTTAACTACCTCAGCTTTTTTTTCTGCATTTTCGCTAACTGAATTCAAAAAATTATATAAAAGGACAGCAGCAATAACTGCTGTCACCAATGCCAACACCTTAACCTTTTTCATTTATGCCTCCAATAATTTATCATAACCTCAATTTTTTTAATCTACCAGCTTAGCAGCTCTGATACCATAATCGTTCAGCGCTACGCCAGCAATTGTTCCTGCTGCAACATTATCCGGCAAATATTTCGCTGTTATTACGGAATTGGCTCCATTGCCTGCAATACTCTCCAAAAAAACTGATGCTAAACCTACTACTCGTGCAAGTCCAGTGTTTTCATTCCTGATATTATTTTCTCCAATATTTGTAATACCCTGCTCAGCCAATTCAGATATCAAAATATTAATTTGTCTGGTGATTTCTGCCTGCATATCTGCTTCCGTAATTAATGGGTTAACTGCCAAAAGCTCAGCACTTAGCTTATCTACAAACTTATCTATTTCCTGTACCACCGGAACACTTACAACTCGAGGACAATCAGCACAAATGACACCTGAGCCATTTACTACAACCTCTTTTCCATCAACTGTTGCCAGATGACAGCCTTCATGTCCTGTGATTCTAAAGTTAAATCCATCTCTGGAAGCACCAGTTTCAACACCATTCTCGACATCAATAAAATCTAATATATTAACTATGGTTGTAGCACCATATTTAAATGATTGCTCAAAAGTATTTGAACCGTTTCCATCCAGGCCCAGTGTTCCAAACCACCCATTAGTAACTAATTCATCATCTTCATGAGCTCCATACTTTAATACATATGTATTATCATTTTCAGCCCTTTCCATGGCATCCTCTTCAATCGACAATGGTATAAAGTCAGCCATGCCGCTTACCGTCATCAATTTTGCCGTTGCATCACAATAAACTGTTTTTGATTGATTAAGAAAAACACGAGCAAAGTTAAACTGAACATCGCTTTCACCCTTGATTTGTATTCCGGTTATAATGCCTTCTTCGTATACCGGAATAATATCACTATCCGGCAAAGTTGATATGCCATTTGCCGCTGCATATTCTCGTGCAGTAACTTTTGCATTATTCCATTCTGCAGAAGCAATATCATTTGCAGGCAAGTTTCTTACCGCAGCTAATGCAATGCTGTCTAAATCTTTCTGCAGATTAGATTTGGTATTGTATGCCATTCCCATGTCTAAAACCAATGCCGCCAAACCAATCAAAACAGTCATAAATAAAGCAATGATAACAACTATAGAACCATCTTCATTTCTTTTTAACATTTTATATAATGACTCAATTTTCAAATAATCCGCCCCTTTCTCAAACTAACTCTATATAAAATCTATTTGACCTATTTTTCAACTCTCATTGTGCACTCAGCTTCCAAAGGAAATACATCACTGCCTAAAATTGTATCCAGCAATGGGGTTAATACTTTTACATTGCCGGTAAAATGAACTCTTACTTTCTCTCCCGTAATCGTATCATCAGGACTTTTTGTTATGGATACGCTAATGCCTGAGAAACTGCTGCCAACATAATCAACTATTATTTCATTGGACTTTAATCGAGCTGCTTCATCACTGTTTAAATCCACATAATAATGTATAGCCACATATCTTGCTGCTTCCCTGCTGGCATTATTTGCAACCAGTTGATTGTGAAAAATCCACCCAAAATCAATTATGCCCGCAAAAACCAACAATAGTATAGGGAGAACCAATGCAAACTCAACCATCGCCTGCCCATTTTCTTTTTTCATATGTTTAAGTTTCACAAAATCACCCCCATATGTGTAAAGAGCACCGTACCCGACCAAAAGGACGAGCCGGTGCTTCTTTAGTTTAAATCTCTTACAATTCATTACCTACATCGTTAAATATGTTTGCTACTTTTGGTCCTAGTATTAATAATGCTGCTATAACTACTACTGCAATTAGTGCAAGCAACAAACCATATTCAACCATACCTTGACCACTTTCTTCATTTTTTAACCAGTTCAATATTTTTTTCATTTTAACCCCCTAGTTATGAAATTTTATTACTTTGAAACATTATACATCATGTTTCATTCTATTTCAAGAATTTTTTTACAATTCATGAATATTCTGTGCATTAAATTATTTATTATTCTCAGATTTTATGTATGTATCTATTAATTTATAATTCTATTATCAGTGATGTAAATATTTTTATTTAAAACTTAACTCATATCATAATTTTCTACTTATTTTTTTTCTTAATAAAAAGCCCAAATCCTTTTTAATATTTATTCGTTATTATCCGGGAATATTATTTATGGCATTATTGTACAATCCTAAAGCACCTTCTCCGAAGAATGTTATTGCCACAATACATACAACAACAATTAAAGCTAATATTAGTGAATATTCCACCATGCCTTGACCTGCTTCTTCATTCTCTAAAAACCTGAAATCATTAATCATAAGCAATCCCCTATTATTTGGCTTAATGTAAATTAAAAAGTTGATGATATTAAAGCTGTTATGTATCCTGCAACCAGAAACGGAGCTAAGGGCAACATAGTTGACATTTTGATTTTCCTAAAAACAAGTCCTAATATAATAAAGAGAATTAATATGGCAGACATGGTCGCCATGGCTGTTACTACAAGCGGATAACCTAAAGCAAAGCCTATAGCTCCAGCCAATTTTACGTCTCCAGCTCCAACTTTACCAAGCCCCATAATAACTGCAACAGCAGTAAATATTATCATTATAAATATCATACTAATTACTGACACTATGATTCCGCGTATTCCATTTAATTCCGTTTGAAAAACTATACCGAGTATTAATACAGTTAAAACAAGTTCATTTGGAATTATTCTGATGTTCATGTCAATGAAAGCAATTATTAGCCCTAATGTTATCTGTATGCTTATTAAAACTGCTGCAATACCATTGTCAACATTATTGATACATAATAACCAAGCTGCAGCATTAAATAAAGCAAAACATACCTTACTCAATGTTGGACCTATTAAAACCTTACCACTATTTATATTAATTTTTCCTTTCTTGTATTCCATAATTCTTACAGAAAAATACGGAATGTTGTATCCCAAGAAACCTCCGATAACTCCACAAATAAATTTTAATATTATATTCATTATACTCCACTTTTCTATTTAGCTCTCATATACTAAATATATTTTTTGTCTAAATAATATCTATTTATATGATAAATTAAGTCAATTACATTTCTATTACACTTTTATTATTAATCAGTTTATTTTTGATTTTATTTTAATTACATAAAATAATTATTAGCTAACTGCATGGATTATTCTTTTTTAAACAAATTATATTCTTCATTTTCGTAAATAACTTCATAATTTTCATCTTCCTTAAGATATGTATCCAGCAGTTCACCTTTTTCTATTATAAGATGTGTAAAATTATACTTGTCCAATATATATTTATAATAAACTTTACCATATCTTAGTTCAAAGTATTCGTTAAAAATGTCATCCTTATTATTTTGCTTTTTAAAATAAACTTCAGCTCGAGGATCAATATATGTTCTCAGTCCTCTGAACTGTACTAAACTTCCTTCATTAAACCCTGTATATAACATTATATTTGATATATCTTCATTTTTAATAATATAGTCAACTGTTTCATTTAAGTCCTTGTATTGCATTGCTGTATTGTAATGTAATCCATTCTCATACATGCCTATAGTAACAACCATAACAATTAAAATAATAATTATAATTCGAAACTTCTTACTGCTTTTATTTGTACTAATATAATTTATATTAAGATCTTTCAAATAATATGCTAATGGGAATAATGAACACAGAGCAAAGTATGTTATATTCCTTACAGATATAAGTACCATGAATATTGTTCCTGTTGTTAATAAAAAATATCTTATTTTAGATTTTCCTCTCCTGTAAAAAATATAAACAAATACTACAAAAGCAATATATGTATAAATCAATGCTCCTGCGAAACTACTTACATTTGGCGGCTGAAGTTCCATGATATATTTCATATAAGGATATCCTGTTGATTTTACAAGATATAACATTGCATCAATTCCGTAAGGATTAACAAATGCTGCCATAAACATTAACACTATTGATAAAAATAAAAATTGTTTATTGTAGCCTTGCCCTCTTACGCATCCAATTCTAAACTCGAACGAATCTATAACATAAGGCAAAATCAAAATAAATAGCATAGGCCACAATGCTGCGTGAAAATTTATCATCAACAAAGACAATATGGGTAATACTAGTAAATATTTATATTCACCTCTCTTAGCATAAAGTTCAAGAGCATTTAATTCTATCATTACAATTACTAGAGTAATAATAGTGGGTCTAGTTACCATATATGTGTATATTAAAATACTAGTAATTATCGTCACAGAATATGAAATAAAAAAGTTTTCTTCTGAAATGTTCATAGTTAATTTATAAAGCAGAATTATGACAATCGCATAGCATATCATAACAAGTAAAAATAGTCCTAGTTCACCAACAGTATTATATATATTCCAAAAAACCACGTCAGTAAGCCACTGCTGCATAACAAATTTCATGTTTTCGTGGATTGAGAAAGGCTCAATATGAGGAATACCATTATTCATAACATATCTTCCACTATTCAGTATAAACCAGGTATCATTATCCAATGCTCGCCTTATTAATAAACATGGTAAAAATAATAAAATTAGCAATATTTTTCTATCGTTTTTATTTGGTTCTATATTTTGCATAATTCCCTCTCGATCAAAATACCAGTAGATAATTAATTTTTATTTAACATTATTTCATATAATTGTCTATGTTTATTAACTATAACTTCCAATATAATACCACATATCCACATCAATATTGAGATAATATAAATTGTTACTGCAACTATAAGTGTTGGAAATCTGGGTACAATTCCTGTATTTAGAAATTCCAATAATATCGGAATAAATAACATGGTCGCAAATAAAATACCTCCAGCTGCTATCAAAGAGAAAAAAACATAAGGCTTGTAATCCCTAAACAAGCTAGCTATTGTTTTTAACACCTTATATCCATCAGAAAAAGTATTTAACTTAGAGTTACTCCCTTCTGGTCTATCTTTATAGATTACAGGAACTTCTCTGATATTAAAATTCTTATCTAAAGCATGAATAGTCATTTCAGTTTCTATTTCAAATCCCTTTGAAATTACCGGATAATTTTTAACAAAAACTTTACTGAAGGCTCTATACCCCGTCATAATATCTTTAATATTGCTTTGGAAAATTTTATTTATTAAGAATCTAACCAAGCGATTTCCTGTATTATGAAACAACCTTTTATTTTCGGTAAAGTACGTAGATGACAACCTGTCCCCTATTACCATATCTGCATTTTCTGATAAAACTAAATTTACCATTACCCTTGCGTCTTCTGCAGAATAAGTATCATCACCATCAACTATCAGATAACAATCAGCATCAATTTCTCTAAACATAGTCCTCATTACATTGCCCTTGCCCTGCCTTCTTTCATAGCGAACTATTGCACCGGATTTTTGAGCTATCTCAGCTGTATTATCAGTTGAATTATTATCATATACATATATATCGGCTTCAGGTAAAGCTTCTGAATAATCTTTTATTACTTTTTTAATAGTTATATTTTCATTGTAGCAAGGTATTAGAACTGCAATTATTGGCATAATTAATTCCTCTCACATTAATTTCATAACGATATTTATTACTATTATAAAAAAGCATTTTAATCATGAATATTATAACATAAATAATTGGTAATTAATATCTAATCATTTATACTTTATCTTGATTTTAATAATACACTTACTTCATTACTACTACAAATTCGATAATCATTTAATAGTTTTGAAATATCAACATTGTTTGTAGTTAATACAAACTTATCTTCTTTTATTTCTCTTAACTCTACAGTATCAATTGGCTTAATACATTTATCTTTTAAAATAAATTGATAGCAGTCAGCAACAGATCTATCTCGAATTATTCTATTGTTCCATACAACTGCTGAAGGATTTTCAGTATCATTACACAAAAAATAAATAGGCAACTCTTTTTCTTCGGAATTTATTATATTAGTAATCATTAGCATTCTTGTCATTTCTTGATTCTGAATAGCTAAAGATCTTGATTGTGATTCTCCTATTGCAAAAAATATACTAGCTATTAAAAAAAGAGTTACAAGTCTCAATTTACTATTTGTACTAAAAGATATAGTAATTAACCTAAAAACCATCATAACCACTATAGCATTTATATAGATTCCATACGGAGGTTGTATTAATAATCCTACTATATCAATAGTTTGGTAATCATTTAAGCCAGAAAAATTGATATTATAAACCGTAATAATTGTTATTAAGCAAAAAAACAATAAAATATATGTAAAATACTTATTATTCAACTCATTTCCTTTTACAATCAGTGTTAAACCAATCAACATAGTAGGTCCTAAAACCATTTCGTTATATCTACCGAATACAATTTCATTTATTCTTATTGGGTTAATAAAAAATATAGCACTTATTGACATTGTAATTATCACAGAAGTCGTCAAAAACATATACATATATTCATAAGAATTATGACTATCCGAAAAAAAATTTTTTATATTATTTCGTCGTAACATTTTTGACGATTCTTTTATTAATTGATATAATCCAAAATAAAATATAAGATAACTTGTAGCTCCTAAGTAAAAAAATTGACCCACAAAAATATTTAATGCCTTTAAAAATCCTCCTACGCTAAAAAGTTGATCTAATTTACTTATTTGACCAGAATAATCATTAATCGGGAGTTCTGCACCATCAAGCCATAAGCTGCTCTGAATATCATTTTTAATATAATATCCTATTATCATGATTAAGATAATAGAAATAAAAACGCGCATAAGTTGCCTGATATTAATTTTTTTATTAATTTTCATAATTAAAACTACCACTATACTAGATATTAATATTCCCAAAGCTCTTTGATGAACAAAGTAAATATAGCCGCTAAAAAAACCTATCAAATAGAATTTATAAGCTTTAGATTTAATGTTTAATCCAATAAAACTCCAAGTTAAAAGCCAGTATATAAGCATTAATAAGCATTCACTCCAAGCAATATATGCATATGTAATATATGTAGGATACATTGAAATTAAAAAAGATACGCTAATTATTATGTACCTATTTACGTTATTCATGAGTTTTCTAGAAATACTATAACATAATAAAAAACTAACACATATCATAACACTATTCAAAAAAATTGCCGCTCTGTACATATATATTGTATTATCAAAAATCCAAAATAACGGGACTAGCAATAAAGAATAACCAAAAGAATAGTATGGTATCTTCGACACGGTATCAGACCAATTTAATCCAGATAAATATGCAGCATTACCCCAATAACCATATTCATCATCTAGTATAGAGAATATACTAAATTCACTAATATGAATTATGTGTAATAAAAATATCAGGAAAATTACGAATGTTAATATTAGATATTCATTTTTTACAATTCCAGGTTTGGTCACCTTAATAATTTTACTCACCTCACGTCGATGTTATCTAAATTTTTATATTATAAAAAACTCAATTTAGAAAGTTTTTCTAGAAATTTATTTAAGTAAATAAATTTTTGTTGACAATCCACTTTCTTCCTTTCCAATTAGTTGAATATAGGATGTATACTCACTATTTTCAATTATTTTAGATAGAACTGTTGTATCTTGGGTACCCTCCTGATCCCACCTTGGAAAATATATAACTATTGGATTATTTTCTCTATTATTTTCTAACATAGTTAACATATCTTCAGCACTTTCTACATAGCATGACCTATCATGATGACTAATTATTGGAATTACCATAGTCATATTTTCAGTTTTTGTTGCAAAGCAATATGCATCATAAGAATAATATTCTGACATTATAATTTCAAAATCATTTGACCTATCACTGTACAAATATTTAATATCGCCCTTTAGATATGATATTATAGTGAACCCGCAAATTATTATTATCAATAATTTCATCACATAATTTTTATTTTCTAATAAATTTAGGAAAATTATATAAATCAGAATAATAGAAAAAATATTTATATTTGGTAATAAAAATGATATGTACCTATACTCATAATATGGTGCAATTTTAGAAATAATTAAAAATGCAAGAAGTGTTGATATGATTACTATTATACAAATAAATTTCTTTTCATTACTTAAATTACTGTAAAAATAGTTCTTGACATTTATAAATAACCTATTAGATTTATTACTACTTATTTTACTATTCTTAAAACAGATAAAAACTGTTGCCAATATTGTTGTCAGCAACACTTGTAATGATGAAGTTGAAATTAATAATAGTAAAACGAAAATTAAGATTCTAATAAAAAAATCTCCAATTTTACTGAAATTATTAATTGCTTCTATTCCTCTATTCCCACTAAATATATGTTGAATACACTCTGGAAATAAATAAATGCAAATTATAGCACATCCCAACATTGCAGCAGTATAAATTAACATAGTTCCCCATTTTTTATTCTTAACTAAATATATTACATACCCGCAGACAATAAAAAATGCATATACAACAAATAGATATTGAGTTAAAAAACCTAGTATGTTTACAATCATTACCAAGAAAATTATTGCAATTATATGTTTATTCTTTAAAATTAGCAAACCATGCAAATACGTCGTCAATACTGTAAAAAATGTTAACATCATATACATTCTTATAAAAACAGCATTACTAATTGCTCCTGCACTAAACCCATAAGAAGCACATATAATAAGTGCCAACGAATTTTTATTATTTATTAATCTTGCTAATAAAAACAAAACAACAACTGTACCGGCTAGAAATATTATATTGACACCTATTCCAAACCATTTAGAAAACATGTTAGGAAAAAACGAACATACTGTATGTATTATGTAATAGTAAAATGGCGGATGAACATCATTAACTTGATTATAATATACAGAATCATAAGCGAAACTCTCATTAGTTTGTACAGTAAAATAATCGTTATAAAAGTCCGGACCAAGCCATTTCATTGATACATCCTCATAGCTTATAAATGTTATAAAATAACTATTAGATAGACCAAAAGTAAACAGCTCATCTAGGTGATACGATTCTTTATACAATCCAAATATAGTTACTACAAATAGTTGAATTAATATAAGCAATATCAAAACATAAATTACATGTTTTTCATAAAATTTATGTATATTTCCTAACCTACTCATACCCAATTCTCCTGACTTCTCCTGATTCTAAACAATTCTTATATTTTCACATTTTTCCACCATCATAAATTTTTTTATTATTATATTCAGTAATAATATATAAAGGTCTATGTTTTGTTTCGTTGAAGATTCTTCCGACATATTCTCCAATAATCCCAAGAGAAACCAATTGAACTCCACCTAAAAACAGTATTGTGACCATCATGGAAGGATATCCTTGAACAGGGTCCTTCCATATCAAACTTTTAATAAGAATAATAAGCATATAAATTATGCTGAAAATAGAAACAATAATTCCTATAATTGAAGCAATCCTAAGCGGAAAGGTGGTAAAAGAAGTAACACCTTCTAACGCTAAGTTGAACAATTTCATATAATTCCATTTAGTTGAACCAGCTTGTCTAGGTCTTCTATCAAACAAGATTTCTTTTTTACTAAATCCAATCCAACTAAACATCCCCTTTGTATACCTTTGCTTTTCTCTCATCATCTTCAATGATTCAATAGCACTTCTATCTAAAAGTCTGAAATCTCCTGTATCTTCCTGAATAGGTATCTGGGTTAATTTTTGAAGTATTTTATAAAAAGCATGGGACGTATACCTTTTTAACCAAGTTTCACCTTCTCTAGTCCTTCTCTTCGCATAAACGTCATCATATCCCTCCTCCCAGTATTTTATCATATCAGGTATTAAATTTGGAGGATCTTGTAAATCGGCATCCATTACTATAACAGCATCACCAGAAACGTAATCAAATCCAGCTATCATAGCAGTTTCTTTTCCAAAGTTCCTAGAAAAGCTAATATAATTCACTCTGGAATCCTTTCTATGAAGTTCTTTTATTATACTTAAAGATTTATCAGCACTCCCATCGTCAACAAACAATATTTCAAAATCATAAGTAAGTAAATTTTTTATAACAATGCTGACTTCATTAAACAATGAATACAATGTCTCTTCTTCATTATAAACTGGTATCAATAAACTGATTTTTTTCATTTTTAACTCCATAGGAATATAATAGATTAACAATTATGTTTGATTAATTATAATACGAAATATAGCTTTACAATTAACATTTATAGAGCAATCAAAAACCCCAAATACCTATTATAATATTTTGGGGTTGAATTGTATCTTTTATAATTAAAGTAATTAAAGTATTTAAAATATTTAAAATAAAAAATATGAATAATTTGAAATAAATAAAAATATTAATTTATTAATTCTGTCAAATCAATAATTAAATGCCCCCATCTTTTCATTTAATTATACATTGAAAATTGATAAAATCACATTCTTATCTTATATTGCTTCCCATACAACAATTTTTATCTTAAACGTTATCAATAAAAACTTTACAAAACTAAATATAACAACATTGCTATAATTATATCAGAATTAATTTTAAAGTCAATATTTGTTATATTTTGATATCTATACTTACACCCTAAATACCAAAAGACGCCCGAAAGCGTCTTAATTTATACTGAATATTTAATCCTTAAACGCATCCTTCATCTTGCCGAAGAACCCTTTTTTGTCGTTGTCGGGTTTTTCACCCATTTCTTCTGCGAATTGTTCGAGGATTGTTTTTTGTTTGTCTGTAAGTTTCTTAGGTACGTCAATTTTAATTCTTACGTACTGGTCGCCTTTGCCTGCGCCTCTTAGGTTTTTGATACCTTTGTTTTTCAGTCTGAATACTGTTCCCGGCTGTGTTCCTTCAGGTACTTCATATTTTACTTTACCTTCGAGAGTCGTAACTTCTATGGAACCGCCTAGAGCTGCCTTGGCAAATGATATAGGTATTTCACACCATACGTCGTTACCGTCTCTTTCAAACAGTTCATGTTCTTTAACGTTGATGTATACGTACAAATCTCCTGCCGGGCCCCCACGTTCTCCGTGGTTTCCCTCGCCTCTAAGTGGTATTACACTGCCTGTGTCAACTCCTGCAGGGATGTTGATTGAAAGCTTTCTTGATTTCTTTTCCTTGCCTGTTCCGCTGCATGATGTACATGGTTCTTCCACCACTTCTCCGGTTCCGTTGCATGTGGTGCATATTTTCGTGCTTGCAAATTGTCCGAAAGGTGTTCTTTGGACTGTCTTAACGCTACCTGCTCCGTTACATGTAGGACATGTTTTCTTAGATGTTCCTTTTTTAGCTCCTGTACCGTCGCATACGTGGCATTTTTCTATACGATTTATTTTAATTTCCTTTTTAGTTCCGAATGCTGCTTCTTCAAATGTTATGTCCAGCTTGATCTTAAGGTCTGAACCTGCCTTAGGACCAGTTCTTTGCGCTCTTGAGCTGCCGCCTCCGCTGAATCCACCTCCAAAGAAGTCACCAAATATATCGCCGAATATGTCTCCGAAGTCGTTGAATCCTGCACCGCCTGCTCCTCCAAAGCCTTGGCTCTGGTCAAATGCTGCATGTCCGAACTGGTCATATTTAGCTTTTTTATCCGGGTCACTGAGAACTTCATAGGCTTCATTTATTTCCTTGAATTTAGCTTCTGCTTCTTTGTTGTCCGGGTTCAGGTCAGGGTGATACTGTTTTGCCAGTTTTCTGAATGCTGATTTTATTTCTTTTTCATCTGCGCCCTTTTCAATTCCCAGGACTTCATAATAATCTCTTTTTGCCATAAATTTCTCCTCACCACCTCTGTTATATCAGAAGGACTGTCGCCCTGACTGATTTATTGGCAGGTATAACCAGCCAAAATATCTTTTAGAAATGATATTTATTTGTTTCTAAAGCGGGAGGACACGAGGTCCTCCCCTACACTACATATTGTCTTATTTATTAGTGTTGTTTTTACATTAACCAAGCTAAATCTTAAAAAAAGATTTAGCTTGGTATTAACTGTCATTTTAATTTTATTTTTTACTTGTTGTCGTCGTCGTGGATTTCTTCAAATTCAGCGTCTACTACATTGTCATCAGGTCCTTGTGAACCCTGGCTGAAGTCTGCTCCACCTTCAGCTCCTGCCTGAGGACCAGCTTGTGCATAAAGCTTTTGAGCCAAGTCATTGAATACTTTTGTCAGCTTTTCAGTTTTATCTTTCATTTGAGCTGTGTCATTGCTTTCTATAGCTTTTTTCAGTTCATCTGCTGCAGATTGAGCTGAAGCTTTTTCTTCTGCTGAAATTTTACCTTCTAAGTCTTTCAATGTTTTTTCTGTCTGATATACAAGAGTGTCTGCATTGTTTTTGATTTCAATGTCTTCTTTTCTCTTCTTGTCTTCTTCTGCATATTGTTCAGCTTCTTTGACTTTCTTTTCAATGTCAGCGTCTGACATTTTTGTAGAAGCAGTGATTGTGATTTTTTGTTCTTTTCCTGTTCCTAAATCTTTTGCACTTACGTTAACTATACCGTTAGCATCTATGTCAAATGTTACTTCGATCTGTGGAATTCCTCTTGGTGCAGGTACTATTCCTGACAACTGGAATCTTCCTAATGAAATGTTGTCATTTGCCATTTGTCTTTCACCCTGGAGAACGTGGATATCAACTGCAGGCTGGTTGTCTGCTGCTGTTGAGAACACCTGGCTCTTCTTAGTTGGTATTCTTGTGTTTCTGTCTATTAATTTAGTGAATACTCCGCCTAATGTTTCAATTCCCAGTGACAATGGAGTTACGTCAACAAGCAATATGTCGTTGCCGAATTCTCCTGTCAATACTCCGCCTTGGATAGCTGCTCCCAAAGCAACGCATTCGTCAGGGTTGATTCCCTTGTGAGGATCTTTTCCTGTAAGTCTCTTAACAGCGTCCTGTACTGCAGGGATTCTTGTAGAACCACCAACAAGCAATACTCTGTCAATGTCATTAGCTGTAAGTTTTGCATCAGACATTGCTTTTTTAACAGGTTCAACTGTTTTTTCTACTAAGAATGCTGTAAGTTCATTGAATTTTGCTCTTGAAAGATCCATGTTTAAGTGTTTTGGTCCTTCTTGTGTTGCTGTGATAAATGGCAGATTGATTGTTGAAGTCATTGCGCTTGACAATTCCTTCTTAGCTGTTTCTGCAGCTTCTTTCAATCTTTGAAGAGACATTTTGTCTTTTCTTAAATCAATTCCATTTTCTTTCTGGAACTGGTCTGCTAAGTAATTTATGATTACCTGGTCGAAATCGTCTCCGCCAAGTCTGTTGTTTCCTGCTGTTGCTTTAACTTCAAACACGCCTTCGCCTATTTCAAGTATTGAAACGTCAAATGTACCACCGCCAAGGTCATACACCATGATTGTCTGCATGTGGTCTTCTTTGTCGATACCATATGCAAGAGCTGCAGCTGTTGGTTCGTTTATAATTCTTTTTACTTCAAGGCCTGCAATTTTACCTGCATCTTTTGTTGCCTGTCTCTGGCTGTCTGAGAAGTATGCCGGAACAGTTATAACTGCTTCTGTTACTGTTTCTCCCAAATAGCTTTCTGCGTCAGCTTTTAATTTTTGAAGTATGAATGCTGATATTTCCTGTGGTGAATATGATTTTGCATCAATTTTTACTTTGTGGTCAGTACCCATTTCTCTTTTAATAGAAGAGATTGTTCTGTCTGGGTTTGTAACTGCCTGTCTTTTAGCTGTTTCTCCAACCAATCTTTCCCCATCTTTTGTGAATGCTACGATTGAAGGAGTCGTTCTTTTACCTTCCACATTTGCTATAACAACGGCTTCTCCGCCTTCCATAACTGCTACACAAGAGTTAGTAGTTCCTAAGTCAATACCTATAACTTTACTCATTTTTTCCTCCATTTATAATTAAATTTAATTTTTACTTTATTTATGAGATCCTTCGCATATGCTTAGGATAACTTTTGATTCTGATGCGGGAGGACACGAGGTCCTCCCCTACATGTTGTTTTTTTGATTTTGTGGGAAGTTAATACCTCCCGGTTATATTTTTATTTTCTGCAGATTCTTACCATTGCTGGTCTTACAAGCTTGTCGTTGACTGTGTAGCCTTTCTGAAGAACATCAAGTATGATTCCGTCTTCAAATTCATCGCTTGCTTCAAATGCAACTCCGTAATGCACGTTGTGGTCAAACTGCTTATGTAGTGATTCAACTTCTTTCAATCCTTTTTTATCAAGGATTCCCATAAGCTGAGTATAAACCATCTGTACGCCTTCTTTGAAAGTGTTGTTTTCTGAATTTTCTGCTGCAAGAGCTCTTTCAAGATTATCTACAACTGGCAGAAGTTCCAGAATCATGTCTGAAACAGCATTGCCATATGAAGACAACTTTTCTTTTTCAGTCCTGCTCTTATAATTAAGGAAGTCGGCTTGAAGTCTCAACAACCTGTTGTTTAAGATTTCCACCTCTTCATTGTTTGATTCCTTTTTATCTTCTATTTCTGTTTCCTTATTATTTTTATTTTCTTCATTTTCCTTTGAAACTGATTCTTCATTTGCTGCATTTGAAGTTTCGTTGTCCTGTTGCTTTTCTGTTACCTTTTCTTCATCATGCTTTTTAGCCTTAGCCATTTCTTCACTCCTTATTTTCATCGTCAAAGTTCTGATTTATAATTTCATTCATTGCTTCAGACATTGATTTTACAGTGGAAATAACCTTGCTGTAATCCATCCTTGTAGGGCCGATTACGCCGATTTTCCCGATGAGTTTTCCATTGAATTTGTATGTTGCAGTTATTAAACTGCAGTCTCTCAATGCCTCATATTGATTTTCATGTCCTATAGTTATTGCCAAATCATTTTCACCGACAAACTGCAGCAATTTTGCAATACTGCTCTTGTCTTCTACAAATGAAATAAATTCTCTTGCTTTGACAACGTCGTTATATTCAGGCAAATCCAAAATATTTGTAATGCCATCAGAATACACATTAATCTCTTCTAACTTGCTGATTTGATCCATAAGATACGGCAAAAGCTCCATCAATGAATCGTTGCTGTGTTCTCTTACATGGTACAGCTGTTCTATTAAGCTATCCTTAATTGAATCCACATCTTCAAGCTTATATCCGTAGAGCTTTTCAGATAGAGCCGCCGAAATTTTGTCCATCTGGTCAAAAGGTATTGGACTGCTCATTCTAAAAGTAACCTGTTTTACTATGTTGCTTTGAAGTATTATTAGAAGCAATAATTTTGTATCAGTTATGGGAACAAGTTGAATTCTTTTAATAACTGACTGCTTAAGCTGGGGTGCTACTATAAATGATGTATATTTAGTAAACTGGGACAAAATTCTAACTGAATTCTTAAATACAGAATCCAGTTCATTTGACTTGTCTTCGATTATATTCCTTAACTGATCCAGATTTGTGTTTGACGGATCCTGCACCTTTTTCCACAAATCATCCACATAGTATCTGTAGGCTTTGTCAGTTGGTATTCTTCCAGCTGATGCGTGAGGCTGAACAAGAAAACCCATTTCTTCCAAATCAGACATTTCATTTCTGATTGTGGCAGGGCTGACACCAAGTTCATATTTCTTTGAAATTGTCCTTGAGCCGACAGCTTCAGCATTATCAATGTAACTTGAGATAATTGCTTTTAAAATCTTCACTTTTCTCTTATCCAAAGACATTTCATCACCTCATTTTCTTTGTTAGCACTCATCAACGTCGAGTGCTAATCTCTAGATATAAGATACTACTTTACATTTATTTTGTCAATAGATAAAATTAATTTTTTTGTCAATATGTGATGATGTTACAACTTGTTGTCATCCTGAGGCGAAGCCGAAGGATCTCATCTTTAAATTTAAAAAACTGAGATCCTTCGCTATGCTCAGGATGACAACGTCGAAGGTTTTATTTTGCGCCACAACAATACAATGCCATAGTTTTTTATTGATTGCACCTTAAAGAGACAGCGTCATTCCATGAATTCTTCAAAGACATAATTTGAAATATCCATTCCCCTTTGGGTTAGCTTCACAATGCTCCCGTTGTATTCAATGAGCTTGTTGTCTGTGAGATATTTTATTTGTTCACTATATTTTTCATTAAAATCAACATTGAATTTTCTTTTGAATTCAGCAGCATCAAGACCTTCTGTAAGCCTTAATCTAAGCATTATATATTCAAACATCAGCTCTTCTTTGTTCATCTCTTCCTGAATTATTCTGTTGAAATTATTTTCTATCGAATTTTTGCAGTACAAATTCAAATCTGAAGGGTTGCTGTACCTTATGCTGTTCATGAATGAATGGGCTGATGGACCTATTCCTATGTATTCCTCCTGATTCCAGTACTTAAGATTATGTCTGCACGAAAAACCTTCAACTGCAAAATTTGAAATTTCATATTGGAACAAATTGTTTTTTTCCATGACAATTCTACCCTTGTAGTACATGTTTCTTTCTTCGTCCTCGTCGGGCATAGTGATTAAATTTTTCTGTTCCATGGAATGCAATGGCGTTCCCTTTTCTAACTTCAAAGAATAAAAAGAAATATGTTTCACTCCTCTTTCCATTATTCTAGTCAGTGTGTCTTCAATATCTGAAGTAGTCTGGACGGGTATGTTAAACATAGCATCTGCGTTTATATTTTCAAATCCATGTTTCTTAGCCCTGTCTATGGCCTCAAGGGCTTCTTTGCTGTTGTGAATTCTTCCTATTTTTTTTAGTATTTCATCGTTAAGGGACTGAATTCCTATGCTGAGGCGGTTAATTCCTGTTTCTCTGTACTGATTTAAATTTTCATCAGTCAACGTGTTTGGATTTGCTTCCATGCTTATTTCTGCATCTTTGTCAATGTCTGCAATAAGACTGATGCTGTCTAAAATTCTTTTTAAATTGGAAGGCTTTATAATAGTTGGAGTTCCACCTCCAAAATATACGGTATCAACTATGTACTTATGTCCCAGCATTTCTTTGTAACTATTAATTTCATGTATAACTGCTTCTGTATATTTAGTTTCCCATTCATCATCCCACTTCACAGAATAAAAATCGCAGTAATTGCACTTCTTTTTACAAAATGGAACATGTATGTATACTCCAAGTTTTTTCATTTTTTACCTCTCTATTGATTAATCGGCCCTTAGTAGTAAATTAATTTTAATGTTTTGCACTTTTCCCATGAAATTTCTACCCGTCAATAATATATTTTTAATTTCCAGCCAGGTAATTTTATTTATAAATAAAAAGGAACTGAATTTCAGCTCAGACTATTGACAAACCCTGACACTGTCATCCTGATCGTTAGTGAAGGATCTCATCTTATTGAAAATATGAGATTCTTCGGGCTACGCCCTCAGAATGACAACGCCGAATATTTCTATGCCATCGACCTGTGCTTTTTCAGCTCCAATTATATCATTATTATAATGTTAATACAATTTTATATTTATTTACCTGACTTGTTTTCGAAAACTGATCTGTCAAGTTCTCCTTCAGTTGCAGAAACAATTACTGCACATGCAGCATCCCCTGTAACGTTTATGCATGTTCTCATCATATCCAGAACTCTGTCAACTCCTGCAATTAGTGCAATACCTTCTATTGGAAGACCTGCTGACTGCAGAACCATTCCAAGCATTATCATTCCTGCTCCAGGTACTCCTGCTGTTCCTATTGATGCCAGAGTTGCAGTAAGTATTATTGTAAGCTGTGCTGAAATGGGAAGATCAATTCCATAAACCTGAGCAATGAAGAATGCACACACTCCTTGATATATGGCAGTACCATCCATGTTAATTGTAGCTCCCAGTGGAAGCACGAAGCTGCTTATTGATTTAGAAACTCCTAAATTTTCTTCTGAACGCTTCATTGTTATAGGCAGTGTTCCTGAGCTGCTTGCTGTTGTAAATGCAAACACTGTAGCTGGTGCAACTCCCTTAAAGAACTGAACAGGATTCACCTTTGCAAATAGGCTCACTGTTGAAGAATAAGTGAAAACAGCATGCAGTATACAACCTGCATATACTACCAATATCAATTTTAAAAGCGGCAGCAACACTCCCGGTCCGTTTTGGGCAACAACAGGAGTTATAAGTGCAAATACACCTATTGGAGCGTATTCCATTATTACTGCAATAATTTTATACATTACTTCTGCCATGGCATCGAAGAAATTAAACAAAACCTTTCCCTTTTCCCCGATTCCAATTATACCTGCTCCTACAATGAGTGCAAATGCTATAACTTGAAGCATGTTTCCTTCAACAAGCGCTTTCAGCGGATTTGAAGGTATGATGTTTAACAGTGTGTCAATTATACTTGGAGCCTCTGCAATTTCAACTGTTGCATCCACAGGAATGCTGAAGCCTCCTCCTACATTGCTCACATTAGCTAAAATAAGTCCGATTGTAACAGCAAATGCTGTTGTAAGCATGTAATAAGCCACAGTCTTTCCGCCGATTCTTCCAAGCTTCCTGACATCATCCATGCTGCATGCCCCAACTACCAGTGAAGAAAATACCAGCGGCACAATTACAAGTTTAATAAGGTTTAAAAACAAAGTTCCTAATGGTTTAACGTAATTAACAGCAATATCCGGATTTGATTGAAGGGCAATTCCAAGGATAATGCCGGCTGCTAAACCGATGAAAATCTTAGTTGTTAATTGTAGCTTTTTACTTTGTGTTTTTTCATTCATGTTGTCATTTCTCCTCTTTATTTTGATTCTCAAATATTATAACTTATTTTACGCTTCTTGTCTTTACAATTTTACAAAAAAAATGATTTTTCTCAAGAAAAATCATTTTTCATCATTAATATTCATTATTTTCAAAATATTGGAATTCAATGCAGTGCCAATTTTCATGGACTATGGCATTTTTTTAACAAAATTTCGAAATTTTTTATTTATTTTTCATACATTTATATATGTTATACTATTTAGCTGAAGACGCTGTTTTTTCGTAAACTGATCTGTTCAGTTCGCCTTCTGTTGCTGCTATTATAGTTGCACAAGCAGCATCTCCAGTGATGTTTATCATCGTTCTCATCATGTCGAGAATTCTGTCAACTCCTGCTATGAGAGCAATACCTTCTATAGGAAGACCAACTGACTGCAGAACCATGCCAAGCATAATCATGCCGGCGCCGGGAACTCCTGCAGTTCCTATTGAAGCAAGTGTAGCAGTAAGTATTATTGTAAGCTGAGCGGAAATAGGAAGATTAATTCCGTATACTTGAGCTATGAAAAATGCACAAACTCCCTGGTAAATTGCTGTTCCGTCCATGTTGATTGTAGCTCCAAGAGGAAGAACAAAGCTTGTTACTGATTTTGGAACCCCAAGATTTTCTTCTGAACGCTTCATGCTTATAGGCAATGTTGCTGAACTGCTGGCAGTGGTAAATGCAAACACCATGGCAGGAGCTATTCCTTTGAAGAATTTAACAGGGCTAACCTTTGCAAACAGAGAAACTGTTGCTGAATAAGTAAACAATGCGTGAATTGCACAGCCTGCATAAACAACCACTATGAGTTTTAAAAGAGGAAGAAGAACACCGGGTCCGTTTTGTGCAACAACCGGAGTAATAAGAGCAAAAACTCCTATTGGTGCAAATTCCATGATTACTGCTATGATTTTGTACATAACATCAGCCATGGAATCAAAGAAATTGAACAATACTTTACCTTTTTCTCCGATTCCTATTATTCCTGCGCCTATAATCAGAGCAAATGCAATTATTTGAAGCATGTTTCCATCAACAAGAGCTTTTAATGGATTTGAAGGAATAATATTAAGCAGAGTGTCAATAACGTTTGGAGCCGCAGCAACTTCAACCTTGGCATCAACAGGTATGCTGAAACCTCCGCCTACATTGCTTAAATTTGCAAGAATAAGACCAATTGTTACTGCAAAAGCAGTTGTGAGCATGTAATAGGCTACCGTTTTCCCACCTATTCTGCCAAGCTTTCTTACATCGTCCATGCCGCATGTTCCAACAACAAGAGAAGAAAATACCAGTGGTACAATTACAAGTTTAATTAGATTTAAGAACAATGTTCCGAATGGCTTGACAAATTTTACTGCAATGTCAGGGTTTGGTTGAAGAATAATTCCTAATAAAATACCTAGCGCCAAGCCAATAAAAATTTTGGTTGTTAATTGTAGTTTTTTCATTTCTAACACATTCCTCCTTATTATTTAGATTACTTACTATAAGTATAACTCATTATTAATGTTTTGTCTCCAAATTTTTCTAAAAAAAGCATTTTTCTAAAGCCATTTTTCAACATTATACAAGCATATGTTCTCGCCTACAATATGAAATCCAGATTCACTACATACGTCATATCGATGCGTAGGGGCGGACCTCGTGTCCGCCCGTGTTGTTATTATCTCAATAATTATTATCTGCGAGGAAACAGTAGTTCTCCCCTACAAAATAAAATCCGCTCTTCTTAATTACACCATTTCGTTACAGGCGTACATTACAACAGAAGCTGCTACAACACCTGCAGTTTCTGTCCTTAATATTCTTTTGCCCAATGTGACAATATGAGCTCCTACTTCCTTGAACATTTCTATTTCCTTTATATCAAAGCCACCTTCAGGACCTATTATAATATAGTAATTATCTTTTGGCTCCTTCAGCACATCTTTAAGAATTTTCATGTCTTCAAGCTCATAAGGAACTATTACTTCAGCATCTTCCTGCTTCAAACGTTCAACAAGTTCCTTGACAGTTGTAATTTCTTCAACCTGGGGAATTATGTTTCTTTTGCTTTGCTTTGCAGATTCCTTGGCTATTTTTTGCCAGCGTTCAAGCTTTTTCTGCTCTCTGTCCTTGTCGTTGAGCTTTACAACAGTTCGTTCTGTTATTAAAGGAATGAAGCTCTTAATCCCAAGTTCCACGTTTTGCTGAATGATTGTTTCCATCTTTGTCTGTTTTGGAATGCCCTGACAAAGTGTTATATTGATTTTTGATTCATTGTTTCTTTGTATTTCTTCAATAAGGCTGCAAACTATGTCATCCTTGTTAATTGCTTCAATCCTTGCTTTATATTCGTTGTTGTCTGTTACAACTGAAATGATGTCACCTTCCTGAGCGCGCAAAATTGTCTTTAAATGCCTTGCATCCCCTCCGGTAACACTCACCGAATTGTTTTCAATGCAGTCATTTGAACAAAAATATCTGAACATTTTTACCTCACTATCTGAGTATCGCAGTTACGCAAACCCATTCTTCGCTATCGTTTATTTCTATAACTTCAAAACCCAATTCCTTAAAGTTATCCAGCACATCCTGCAGATATTTTTTTATTATGCCTGAGGCAATTACAAGTCCGCCTTTTTTCAGAAACTTTGGAAAAGTCATGCTCATTCCCATTATAATCTGAGCAATAATGTTTACAGCTATCATATCGTACTTGTTGTTTCCTATTTTTTCCTGAAGCTTTTCATCATTTGTGACATCTCCGCAGTAAACAGTGAATCGGTCTTCATAAATGTTGTTTAGTTCTGCATTTTCCTTTGCAATTCTCACTGCATTTTCATCGATGTCAACTCCCACACAGTTTTCTGCTCCAAGCAGTATTGAAGCAATTGACAAAATACCGCTTCCGCAGCCCATGTCAAGTACTCTCATTCCTTCTGTCATATGCTTTATTATTTGTTCAATGCATAGGCGCGTTGTGTGATGCTGACCTGTTCCAAAGCTCATTCCCGGATCGATTTCAAGAATTAATTTTCCTTCTGTTGATTCATTGTACTCTTCCCATGATGGCTTGATTATTATTTTGTCTGAAACCGTAAAGGGTTTGAAATACTGTTTCCAATTGTTTGCCCAGTCTTCTTCATTCAATGTTCTTGTTGTTATTTCAAGCCTTCCAAAATCAACATCCTTATATTCTGTATTAAGATTTTCAACAAACTTTTTTATTTCACCGAAGAGCTCATTACCCTGGCTGTTGTCAGCAAGATAAACCTTGATACAGCTTTCGCAATCCTTCATTTTTGTGAGTTCTTCATCATAATAATCCCAGTTCATTGTGTCATCGTGGAGAAAATCTTCAAAAACGCTGGCATCTTCAATTACTGCATCATTGATTCCAAGTTTTATCAAGGCTCCGTTTATAATTTCAATTCCATTTGTAGTGGTATATATTGACACTTCAATCCAATTCATTTTTTTCTCCTGTTTATAATACTATTCTTCTATTTTGATTTCGTAAGTTATGGGAACTGCTTTCTCAAGCATTGCCGCCACTCCGCAATATTTTTCCATGGAAAGCTTCACAGCTCTTTCAAGCTTGTCATAGCTCAAATCTTTTCCCTTGAACTTGTAAATTATTTTTATGTAATTGTAAATTTTAGGATCTTCTTCTCTTGTTTCAGCTTCAATATCCACATTCACATCTTCAATTTCTAATCTCATCTTTTTGGTGATTGTCATTACATCTATTCCTGAACAACCAATTAATCCTGCCAGCAAAAGTGCCTTAGGACTTGGTCCAAGATTGTTTCCGCCATTTTCTACTGTTGCGTCCGTTGTTACTTTGTGACCATTGATTTCCATTTCAAAGGCCATGTTTCCCTTAAGACTTGCACTGATATTTGTTTTAGCCATATTTTCTCCTATCCTTAATTTATTTTTTAATTGCTATATTATATCATATATTTATATTGAATATAGTATTTTTTATTGACTTTCATATATTATAATATATAATTAAAAAAACTTTTAAAATAACTGGCGGTGATATTATGAAGGATGTTGTTAAATCAAATGTTATAGGAAGTTTAATAACCTTGGTTGCCGGAGCACTCATAGGTTTTTTTGGAGTATTTGTGTCGGTTTTTTCAGATGGGCTCGTATATGAGAGGCTGGTTACAATATTAATTGTGTTGATAATTTACGGAATAGTGGGCATTGTTCTGGGATTTTTAAAACCAACTTACACATGGCTGTACATGCTGTCTTTAAGCATGCCTGGTGTAATAATTTTAGCATTGTACTCATCAAGAGAATTTAATATTCTTTATATTGCATACATGGCATTGATTTTGGCATTTTCCTTTTTTGGAACAAAGACAGGCAAATCAATGAAACGAAAAAAGAAATAAACAGCTTGTCATTTGCGGGAGAACACAAGGTTCTCCCCTACAATATGGAATCCAAATTCAATGCATACGTCATATGCCAGTGCGTAGGGGCGGACCTC
>NZ_CANG01000045.1:0-30409 GCF_000309315.1 Sedimentibacter sp. B4 | reverse complement strand
CCTGTTTTTTATATACGAGGAAAGAGAACTTTCCTCGTATATAAAAAAGCTTGCTGAATTCAGCAAGCTTTACTTATACACGACTTCAAATTTTTCGCACACTACAAGCATGTTGTCATCAGCTTGTTTTCCTATGGCTTTTGCTTCTCTTGAAAAATAATCCCAGTGACAGTTTTTCCAGTATCTTAAGGACTTGTCACCCTCTCCTTCAGTTCTTGCAAATTCTTCTGTAACATTCTTGAATGGTACAACTTCTACATTTGTTGTTTTGATGATGCATATTGCTTCTCCCTGCCAGTTAGTAATGATGCTGTGATCTCCTTTTTTAGGAAGCGAATCATTTTCAAATTCATATGAGTCAAACAAAGAAGCCGTTGCTTTCTTAGTTCCTTCTAAAACAAGCTGTGCAAGTTCATCTGCGTCCTGTTCATTGTCGCAGAAATACCATGCGCTGTATGTTTTGTCTGTTTGTTTTTCATCTTCACCCAATGAAAGAATATAATCTTTCCACATTTTTATTACTGATTCTTTTTCCATATTTATCCCCTTATACTTTTAAAATTTCCTTTATCATGTCTGATCTTATTTCCCATATGTTGGCCTGAATTCTGAACTTGTCCCAGACGTCTGTTTCAAAAACCCTCATCCAGCTGTCCATAACTCTTTTTCTTTCTTCTGGATAAAAGTGAGCTGTTTTTTCGTCAACAAATAAAAAGGAATTTTTGTATCCCTTGCTTTCTATGTATCTAGCATATTCCTTTTCGTCATTTTCATCCTTTGGCACATAGTGGTGATTGAGAACATAGTCCCACTTCAAACCGTCAAAATATATGATTTCAGACCTGTCAACCTCAAGCACATACACAACCTGGTCTATTGTCGGGCGAAGCATGTATTCTTCGCTTATGGAGCACCATACGGGAAACTCCACATCTTCCGGCTTTGGTACAATTTTATTTGCAGCCTGAACAAACCACTTGTACAAATATATGATGTGGTCTGAAATTAAGTCGAATTTTTCAACCAGGTTTTCTCTTGTAATCCTTACTACCCCGTTTTTTTCAAGTTCCTGAAGGCTTCTTATGTCCTGTCTGGTCCAGAGAGTAACCTTGCCGGAATCTTTAATAATATTATCCATTTTTACCCCCACGGCAAATATTTTATCAGTTGTAATTTACCTTGCTTTTTCCCTTTCCTCTCAAAAGAATCCTATCCTTAACTCTCTGGACATTTTTAAGCACAGCCTCTGTATCCTTCATTAACTTTCCGTCATACTTTAAAAATTCCCCCTGAACCATGGTGTGGACAATGTTATCAGGATTTGAACTGTAAATTATGGAAGTAAGCGGATCGTATACTGGAAATGTGTTGACTTTGTTTAAATTCCAGAATAAAAGGTCTGCATCAAACCCTTCCTTGATTTTGCCTGTGTTGAATTTCAGTGCATTGTGACCGTTCATCAAATTATTCCATATTTCAGCAGTTGTGAAATTTTCTGCATCATTTGTGGCGTTTTTTCCATTCAATGCAAAAATTCTTGCCTGTTCCAGCGGGTTTAATGTATTTGAGCTTGCTGCTCCGTCTGTGCCGAATGAATAGTTCAGATTGTCTTTAAGTTCATATATATTTCCATTCCCCATGCTTAACTTCAAATATGTCTTGGGACAAAATGAAAAATGAGCATTTTCATTTACAAATTTTAAATCATCCCTTGTTGTCCAAAGACCGTGTGCAATTATAACATCCACATCAAATCCTCCGCTTTCATAAAGGACCTGCATCGGAGTTTTTCCTGTAAGTTTAATGCTGTCCTGAACCTGATCAAGAGTTTCTGAAACGTGCAGGTGTATTCCAACACCCAGTTTTTTTGCAGAATTTATAATTTCAGTCAGTTTTTCTCCAGGACATGTGTATGGTGCGTGAGGACCTAATCTTAAATGGATTCTTGAATTTGCATTTTTGTATTTTTCAACAAAATTTACGGCGCTTTCAAGCTGATTCTTGTAATCATCTGCAAGTCCGAAAATAGTTGGAGCTATGTCTGCCCTTATTCCGGAGTCCAATACTGCCTTATATACCGATTCCTGATTGAAATAATGGTCTGCAAATGCAGTGACGCCGCAGTCTATCATCTCAAGAGAAGCAAGCATGGCTCCCCAGTACACATCCTCTGCTTCAAGCTTACTTTCATAAGGAAATATTTTTTCATTAAACCATCTGTCTATTGATATGTCTTCAGCTATTCCTTTCATGATGCTCATGGGAGAATGTGTGTGAAGGTTCACAAAGCCCGGCGTTATGTAAAGATTAGAACAGTCCACAGTTTCATAATCACTGAAATCCTTTTGACTAAATGAAGAAATTTTTTCTATTTTTCCATCAGAAATTAACATGTCAGATACTTCATGTACATTACCTCTTTCGTCTATTATTCTTCCGTTCTTAAGCAATATTTTTTTTGAGTTCATTTTCCACCTCTTATATGAAATCTTACTGCAACATAAATTATCTTTTACTTTCAACATAAACGACACCAACATTTGTTATGTATGTCAATGAGCTTCTTCCGCTTATGTTGTTTAAAACTCTGTTCAGCGTTTTTTTAAGGCTGTCCATGGTATAATCGCTGCTTGTCCTGAAGGTGATATAATCATATTTTTTTATATTTTCAAAATTATAATCATATATATTATCTTTTTCAACATATTTTCCCATGTAATTGTAGTATTCGTATTGTTCTGAAGTTCCTCTTTCCAATTCACCGAAGTTATCGTCAGTTATGTAGTATGAATCTTCCCGCAAATACTGGTCTGAAATAGCCATGGGTATGTTTATGTGAGAATTTGCCAATTCTTCCTTGTCATTGTTTGTAACGTCAACATCATACCATTTGTCATTTATTCTCACCCTGTTCCAGGCATGCCCTACTCCGTCCAGTTCTCCTGTAACAATTATGCAGTCGATTCCTGCTACATCACACAAAAGCTTGAATGCTTCAGAATAACCTTCGCATACTGCTATTCCTTCAATTAATGCTCCATAAGCATTGAATGAATTATAATATTTTTCATCAACTTTTCCATATTTAATAAGCTGATCTGCAGCCTCTTTGTCATATTCTATACTACTCACCAGATAATTGTTAATAGCGATTTCTCTTTCAATATATGACATTCCGGGCTTTAATATTTCCCCGGCAATTTCCTGTACTTTTTCTTTCACTTCATCCTGAATAACTTTCTTTTCTTCCATATCATAAGTATAGTTAACTGTAAGCAGTTGACTTACATCATTGTAAACAAATGAATCAACCCCAAGAATGAGAGGATTTTGAATGTTAGCTGACAATATGAAGTCTTTTAATGATTCTACCCTTTCATTTCTTGTGTCTTGCTCATCAAACATTTTGTGGCCGCTCAAGTTTATGATGTATTTACCTTTTATCATCTGAGAGGCAATGTACTGTTCATCAGGAGAAAAAGAAGTTACAGTAAAACCGTCAATTTCATTTATGAGTACGGTATCATTATTGTTTTCAAATCTAACTGCAATTCTTTTGCTCCTATTTGTAACTCTGTTTACAATTGCCGCTGCTTCAGCCCGTGTTATGAAACTGTCAGGATTAAATGTTCCGTATTTATCGCTCCCTGCAACAATCCCTGAATTGTAAAGCATAAGAATTTCTTCACTGTATACTGTGTTACTCGCCACATCGGGAATGGAAGTTATGTTGTTTATATCATAGAGATTTTCTTCACGAATGGCGTTTAAGAAAATATATGCAACTTCAGCCCTTGAGGCTACCTTTTCAAAATTCTTGAATTCCCCCACAATTATCAATCCATTTCTTAATGCATAGTCAACATATGACTGGTACCATTGACCGGTGTTGGTATTTTCAATTAAATTATCCATACATATGCTGTGAACTCTCGCTGCAAGCGTTATAGCTTCTGCCAGTGTTATATTTCCGTATGGGTCAAAAATATTTTCGTCTTTTCCTTTTAACAGCCCTGTTTCAAAAGAACTGATAACACCCTCCTTGAACCAGTCAGTATCCTTTATATCTGTAAAATTTCCTGTATATTCATTAACCCTTGTAAATTCTTTTACTTCAGCCATTGCATGAGCAGGCCATGCGGTTAAAATCAAGGCTGAAATCAGTGTAATTCTTAATATTTTTGATATTGACTTCATCTGTTCCCTTTCTTTTTTCCTATTAGTACAGATAAAATTATACCACATTTATGTGGAGATGGGAATAAGAATCAACTCGTTAACTATGCAAAATGATTCATAATTTTTTCCCATACATCTTGTGTTTCCTTGAATTTGAGGAAATGTTTTTTTGAATTCTTATGGTATTTATCCAGTTCACCCAATATGCTCATAAATTCAGGGTATTGAAAATAATCGCAAATTTTCGGCAATGTTTCTTCAAGTTTTTTATGCATGTCCTTCATTGTTTCTTCATAAATTTCCGGTTGTGTGATGTAAACAAGAAGAGGTTTGTACCTTACCCATCCAATGCATGCTCTGTAAAAGCGTTCTATAATTTTTTTATTGTTTGCTTCAATAAATTTAAGTTTTGTAGGAAGTACACCTGATAAAAGGTTGTTATAGGTAGAAAATCCATCGTGAAATGTGTAGCATGGCACTCTTAAAACTTTCCTGTCACTTAAGCATGTGCTTAAAAAAGTGTCCTCCCCTCTTGCTCCGGGAGGATTGTAAAATGGATACACTCTATTAGGATTTTTAAGATTAATGCACAGGTTTGCTCCTGAAATAAACTTAGTTTTTTTTGTTTCTTCAACCTCAACGGCTTCATTGCTTGTCAATATGCCTGTGTCAGCATATGTTACGCCTCCGTTGTTCATAACACTCATAATTTTATCCCAGTTTATGATATCGTTGCTTATTGCTTCAATAAAAGTTCTAAAGTCATGTTCAGACATTTTTTCATTGAAGTTCAAATGGGGAATTGGAGAAATGTACCCGCAATGATTACCATGAGTTAAATCTGCATTTTCAATGTTTTCAAGATGTGTTCTCAGTACATGCTGACCTCCCCATATAGCAGAATTCTTTGTATTTGTAACAGCCAGCGGATATTCATCATCATCTAAAAATATCAAATAATCAATTTTGTTTTTTAAAGCATAATATAAAATTGAATTTCGCTTTGCTGCATAGCCCTTACCGAATATGAGCGCAGCTTCCTCTGCAGTGATTATATTTTCTCTGTTTAAATATTCTATTTCTTCTTTTATACATGCACTGCCAATAAAAGTGCTGCTGTCAATTTGTTCTGCAAGTTCAGGATGAATGTTTGTATAATCTGAAACACTGGTTTTATTGTAGTTTAGATCGTATGCAACAAACAAGTTCAAACTGATTTTGGCATTTTCAACAAGTCCCGACTCATTCCAATTGTAGATGTATGTCCTTAACACCCTTTGAAAACTCTTTCTTCCTGTGGCAAAACCAATTCCAACTTTAATATTTTTTTCTTCTTTCATAGTTCCTCCTTGAAATTAAAAAATAAAATAACACAAATAGGACTAAATGATTTAATCCTGAAATTGAATTTTTAATTTAATTTTAAATTTTCTTTTATTAGCTAATCTTTGCGATATATAGATTAAGTGTAAGATAGATTGTAAAGAAATGTAATTTCTGAATAATGCATATTTTGTTATTTTTATTTTACATTATTTAACTTCGATTGTCAAATCACCTTGATTTGAGTAAAAAAACTATTGTTTCAATAATCAAAAACGAAAAATAAATGCATAAAGGTTATTTTGAAGCCATAACAAAGGAGGCGCTGCTTTGAAATATTGCAGCGCCTCCTCTTATTTGTCCATTATGTTATCTATATTTTTTAAAACTATGGAAATTGTTCCGTCAGGATTTGTTATGAATTCAACTTTGTCCTTGTTGCTTATCATTTCATATGGAATGTTAATTTCAATTCCCTCATCAGTGACAAATTTCTGCTTTGTCTTGATTTTGTTGGCATAGTTGAAGTTTACCTTTACTTCAGGCTCCTTGATACCCTTCATTTTTATTTCTTCGCTGTAGGCTTTTTTTATTTCCCTGTCTTCAAAAACCTGGTCCGAAATATCCTCAACATTGAACTTCAAAGATTCCTCAACATTTTCCCTGATAATGTTTTTCACTTTTGTCTTCATCATCACATCGTCGTCATAAAATTCCTTGATTATTTTATCCGTAGCTTGTGTTATGATTTTCACCTTTTCCTTGTCAGGCTTTTCTTCCTTGCACTCAAGAAGGTGCTTTGAAATGTAGTAACACGGTTCATTGTAAACCTGGCATTTCTTTTCCTTCACAAACACTTCTAATGTGTTTAAATCAACAAATATGCATTCATCGATTTTCCCGCTTGCTGACGGAAGTGCACATGGCTGTTCAATGATTATATTTTTTGTTCCTTCTTCCTGCTTGGTAAAGTGAATGTATCCGTTTTTGTAATTAAGCTTAAGCATTACTATGTAATCCTTGTTGAATACATTGGCCTGCAGGAACAAAAGGTCACAAGGCTTTATGTCCTGGTTTTCTGCTATTAATTTAAAGAAAAATTCTGCTATTTCATTTGTAAATTTTTTAAATTCCTCGTTTAACTTGTATTCCTTTATGAGTTTAAGAAATAAACCATCTTCATTAATAAATTTCGTTTTTTTAAGGTCTGCATCATTGAAACATTTCAAAACATGTTTTTCAGTGTATTCCCTCATCTGGTCGTTAAAGCTCATTAAATTATCTGAAAGTACAGGCACTCCAAGACTTGGATCAAGAATGTGAAGGATTGCCCTCGATATTGATACGCTCATTTTTACCTCTTCTTATGATTGATATTTTTAAATTATATATCAAATCATAAAATTTTTCACGTATTATTTAATTAATTATAACAGTCTGGCTGTTTTGGTGATATTCCACATTGCGTCCAAATGCAGTTAGAACTGCTCTCAAAGGAATATACGTCCTGTTACTGATTATTTCAGCACATGTGTCAGTCAGAGTTTTTTCCCCGTTCACTGATATGTAATTTTCTCCTATGGGAATTGTAACTGTTGTTTCATTTTTTATGGCTGTAACGGTTTGTTCTGCCTGGTTGAAAGAAACTTCGGCTCCTATTGCTTCTATTGTTTTTCTAAGGGGTATCATTGTGCGGTTGTCAGAATTTATGTACGGGATTCCAAATCCGTCTTCTTCTGAAAACTCAGCCTCCCTGTTGTCAAGGACCACTGTTATGTACTTGTTCTTTTCATCACTGCTGTATGTTTTATATCTTTTAACCATGCTGTCAATCATGGAAACAATGCTGTATTGTCCTGATGCATCTTCGTTGACGTCAAAAAGCATTACCCCTCCTGCCCTAAACATGGCCAGTTTAGTTTTTTCCCTCAGGGTGTTCATGCCGTTGTAATAAGACCCAAGCGGTGAGGTGGGAGCATAGTCCACATATGCATAATTGCTGTCAAGTTCAACAAGATGTCTGTACTGCATCCAGCTGGGGTGCGCATAAAGAGGCATTCCAAGAACTATATCCTCAGATTTAACTCCCCTGTTCAGCCAGTAGTCGATTGACGTTTCAGAAAACCAAAAAGGACTGTGGTTGTCATTGTTTATGTCATAAGCCATCACATTGATGAAGCTGAAGCTGTCAAGGCAGTTTTTTGTTATGAGCTTTGATGTTTCCGGGCTGCCTGTCACAGACCATGCTCCGTTAAGAGCTGCAGTAAGTTCTTTGTTTTTTAATTTAAGTCCCTGGCTCAGTTCCACAACCAGCTTTTCATAACTTGCAATTGTATCTTTGTTTGGGTGTTCCCAGTCCACTTCCACGCCGTCAAGATTGTATTGTTCTGTAAAAGCAATTACATTTTCAACAAGATTTTTTCTTATTTCATCATCGGCGCAAGATTCTTTAAAAACAGGCTCAAGTACTTTTCCTTCATATGACCAACCACCAAGAGCAACAAAGACTTTTGCTCCGTCCCTGTGAGCCTTGTCAACAAGCTCAAGGAGCTGCTCCGGTTTTTTTAGTTCTTCCAGCGTGCCGTCACTTTTTGGTATCAAAAATGCATAAATTACGTGAGTCAGTTTGTCTGTCTGGAGTTTTTCCAGTGGCTCATTAAACAAATCTCCCGAATAATAACCTATTACCTTGAACTCTTTTTCATTTGGAAATCTATCGTCTGCTCCATAACATGTATAAATGTTAAGCAATAAAACAGCCGCCAATATTAAAATTATCATTTTTTTCATTTTTCTTCTCCCTCTTATAGTCATTATATCATAGACGTTCTATTTATGTAAATGTTCCATAGCCAAATAATTGTTAACCAATATATTAATTTTGGTTGACAATCCACCAAGCAGAATGTATAATGCAACAGAGGTGAGCTCATGTCAGTAAAAAATGAAGTATTAAATATTTTGGAAATAAACAAAGGCAAGACCATTTCCGGACAGGAACTGGCAGACATTCTGGATGTATCAAGAACAGCAGTATGGAAGGCAATCAATTTGTTGAAGCAGGATGGCTACATAATAGATGCCTCATCTAACAAGGGTTATTCTCTGTCCATTTCATCTGATGTTGTATCAGAAGAAAGTATACGAATGTTTTTAAATGAAGAATTCAAGGAAATCCCCATTTCAGTGTTTAAATCTTTGCCTTCTACAAACACAAAGGCAAAGGAAGAAGCAATTTTAAACGCAGTTCACGGCACTGTTATTTTTTCCGATGAACAAACAAGCGGAAGAGGACGCTTCGGAAGAGAATTTTTTTCTCCTGCGGATTCGGGAATTTATATGAGCATTATTTTGAAACCAAATTTAAACCTGTCGAATTCTGTGCTTGTTACAACAGCAGCAGCTGTTGGCGTTTTGAAAGCTCTTGACAAGTTTACTGATGAAAAATCTCAAATAAAGTGGGTCAATGACATATTTATCAAAGGGAAAAAAGTATGCGGAATACTTACTGAAGCTGTAACGGATTTTGAAAGCGGTACTGTTGAAAGCTTAATTGTGGGCATAGGACTAAACGTAAAAACCAAAACAGAAGATTTTCCTGATGAACTTAAAGACAAAGCTGGTTCATTGCTCTTAAACCAAAATGGCAATTCCATCCGTAGCCAGTTGGCAGCTGAAATAATAAACAACATATTATCCATAAGCGAAAACCTTGAAAACAAAGAATTTTTAAAAATTTACAAAAACAGATCTCTTATTCTTGGAAAACAAATTATATACACAAAAAACAACAAAGTTGAAGAAGCCTGTGCACATGATATTGATGAATTCGGAAGACTTGTGATTTTAAAAAATGACGGAAAAATTGAACATCTGAGTTCAGGTGAAGTTTCAATAAAAAATATAGTTGCAGGAGAAATAATATGAAATTAAGCATAAAAGACATTACTTATTCAGGAATATTCACTGCTCTTACTGCCATTGGAGCATTTATAAGCATACCAGTAGGACCTGTACCCATTACCATGCAGACATTCTTTGTACTACTATCGGGAGTGATACTTGGCTCTAAAAAAGCACTGTTGTCTCAGGCAGCATACCTGATTCTTGGACTTGCAGGACTACCTATATTCGCAGGATTTTCAGGCGGATTACAAACAGTCTTGAAACCAAGCTTTGGATTTTTGATAGGGATGGCAGCTGCTGCTTACATTGCAGGAAAGATTACCGAATCAAAAGAAAAGACCACATTAAACATAACCATGGCAGTGCTGGCAGGAACAGCAGTAATATATGCAGTTGGGCTCCCCTACATGTACTACATCCTTAACATCATGCTTGTTAAGAATTTTGATATTGCAAAAATCCTTGAAATCGGAATGATTATTTTTATTCCCGGCGACATATTAAAAGCTGTCATTGCTGTGATACTTGGAAAAAAACTTCGTGGAAGGATCTTTTAAACAAAAAAATCTTTGTATTGCAAAGATTCGATTATTGACAAAACGAATTTCCCACAAATCGTAGGGGCGGACCTTGTCCGCCCGTGTTATTAAGCCAATAATTTTGTTATCTGGAGGACAGCAGTCCTCCTCTTCGCATTTGCAAATTTTATATTATCACTCAATTTCCTTGAATCTTTTAATCATCTTACCTTCAAATTCCACTAACTCTTCAAACATTGCAACAGGCCTTGCCCATATTCCTCTTTCACCGTAAAGTGCCTGATAAATAACAAGTTCCTCCTCTGTTTCCGAATGTTTTGCAATATAGAGCACAAGATATTCATTGCCCTTGAAATGTCTGTATTTTTTTCCTTCCTTTATCATACGAACCCTTTCTGTTTTTATTTAAGAAGTTCAACTACAATCTAATTTTCCCTTCAGTCTACTTTGTTATATTATACCTCAGTTTTCTTAAATGCACAAATACATAGCATTAAAAATTTACTGTTGACTGTACAGAATTTTGTTTATATAATAGTTGATATATCAACTAAGGGGGACACAATGAAAAACAGCATCGGGAGATTGATTTCCATACTTCACCGGAAGTCACAGGTATACATCAATTATGCCTTGAGCGAATTTAACATAACTTCTGCAGAATATTCCTTTCTTCTCTGCCTTTACAGAAAAGACGGCAAAACACAGGAAGAGCTTTCATCTTTTCTGGACATAGATAAGTCTGCAACAACAAGAGCCATAAAATCTCTGGAAGAAAAGGGATATGTAACAAAGCATAAAGATGATGATGATAAGCGGTTTAATCGTATTTATCTCACTGACAAAGCAAAAGAAAACCAGGATAATATTAAAAAGCAAATTTTTCACTGGAGCGAATTTCTCATGGAAGATGTTTCTGAAGAAGATGCAGCTATTTTATTCAACGTGCTGGAAAGCATGACCAACAAACTAGACAAAACAAACTTAAAAAAACTGGGAGATGACATCTAATGGAAAATACAAATCCAATAGGAACAGAAAAAGTTTCAAAACTTTTGTTTAAGTTTTCAGTTCCTGCAATTGTCGGCATGATGGTCAATGCATTGTACAACATTGTTGACAGAATTTATATAGGAAACAGCCCTGATCTTGGTGCAAACGGCATAGCAGGCATAACAATAGGTTTTCCAATTACAATAATTCTTTTATCCCTGGGAATATTGTTTGGAGTAGGGGGAGCTACACTGTTCTCCATGAAGCTTGGGGAGAAAAATGATGAAGAAGCAGAAAATGCACTTGGGAATGCATATGGGGTTTTGTTAATAGCAGGATTTTTATACATGACACTTGGTCAGATATTCTTGAAACCTTTAATGATATTGTTTGGGGCAAGCACTACAATTTTGCCTTATTCCATGGAATATATGCGTGTTGTATTATTCGGAGCGGTTTTCCAGGTTGTGAGCATGGGAATGAATAACTTCATCAGAGCTGATGGAAATCCGAAGCTTGCCATGTACACAATGTTTCTCGGAGCCGGAACAAACATTATTCTTGACCCTCTGTTTATTTACGTCTTCCACATGGGGATGGCAGGAGCAGCTCTTGCAACAATATTCTCGCAGCTATTGTCATTTATATGGGTTACATCATATTTCCTTGGTGGGAAAAGCAGACATAAATTGTACATTAAAAATATGAAATTAAAATTTAAAATTGTTGCAAGAATAACATCTCTTGGGCTTCCGGGATTTTCCCTTCAAATAGCAAACAGCGTACTCAATGCAGTACTGAACAAAAGCCTGCTGTTCTACGGAGGCGACCTTGCTGTATCAGGAATGGGAATAATAAACAGCCTTCAGACAATTTTCCTCATGCCTATCATAGGCTTGAACCAGGGGACACAACCAATTATAAGCTTTAATTACGGAGCCAGGAAATTTGACAGGGTAAAAACAGCAGCAAAGCTAGCCATAACTGCAGCAACAGTAACAGTTATTGTAGGATACATAATCATACGATTATTTCCGGTGCAGCTTATTTCAATGTTCAACAGAGAGCCAGAGCTTCTGGAGTTTGGCAGAACAGCACTTTTATCATGGTTTTTGTGCATGCCTGTTATAGGTTTTCAAGTTATAGGAGCAAACTTTTTTCAGGCAGTTGGCAAGTCCCGCAGGGCAATGTTTTTAACACTAACAAGACAGCTGATATTTTTGATTCCTGCAATAATTATTTTTCCGAAATTCTGGGGCATTGAAGGGTTGTTTTACGCAGCTCCATTTGCAGATTTCATATCATTTTTAATCACTGCATCATTTTTCTTTTACGGCATCAGGACACTTGAAAAAGCATAAACAAAAAAGTATTATTGAACTTCAATAATACTTTTTTATTGCATGATGTGCCATGCTATGCACTTAACTAAATACTGATTCAAGCAAACCAAAAAAAATCGTAATGGATAACAAATCAGCTGAGCCTCCGGGGCTTATGTTTTTTTCAACGAACAAATTATTCATTTCCCGGATTTTTTCTCTGTACCCGTCTTCATAAATTATTCCGGTTTCAAGGAACTCCTTTGAGGCAGCCTTGACAAATTCAAGCCCTTCAAGTCCTCCCCTGTTGACGATATTTGAATCATCAGAAATGCTCATTAAGTGAAAAAGCACATCCAACAATTTTTGTTCCATGCTCATGTCGCTATGACCAATTTCCCTGAGGCGTGGAAGGGAAGTTTTCTCAACTGTGGGAAATCCCCTTTCTGCTTCTCCCCTAATGCCTGAAAATCCCTTTTCAACATACAGCTTTTCGCCGTGGGTGAGTTTTTCCTTTTTCTTAATATTCTCAAAATCACTTTTTACCAGTCCTTCAGTCATAACTCTGACTGTGTTTAAAATCTCATCTGTATCTGAAGGTGCAAGTATTATATTTTCATCAATATCTTTGTCTCTTAAATAATAACCCACAGCAGCCAGCACTATTCCCATTGAAAAATTAATGCCTTTGTGAGTATTGATGTTTTTTGTTGCTTTGAACATATCCTTTTCAACTTGAATTCCTATTTTTCTTATGGCGCTGAAAAGCTCCTTCTCGCTTCCTTTACATTCAAGACCAGCTTTTGCGTAGAGATAAAAGCCCTTAAAAAGATTTGAAGAGCTGTCAATGAATGTGAAAATGTCCATGTCATGGTGAGACCCAGTATTCACAGCATCTACAAGTCCTGGTTTTGGAGTGAGTACCGCTTCATACAATATTGCTCTTTGGGCATATTCAGCAAATCTAAAGCTTATTTTATCTATATTTTTGTTCATATGATTTCCTTTTCTCGAAGATATTCTACGAATTTAGGCATTATAATAATAAACCATGGAGTGAATTCATGAGGACTTTTCTTCATCCAGGACATAAGCTCTGAAATGCTCACCCACTTGGCGCAAACTGCCTCTTCAAGGTTTACACTGAAATTTCCGTCATATTTCCCTGCAAATACATGGTCGTATTCAAATTCTGCAAGTCCGTTTTCAAACTTGTAGTAATATGTGAAGCTTGATATTTTTTCAGTCCTGGCTTCTATTCCCATTTCCTCCATCAGGCGCCTGTTAACAGCATCCTCAAGACTTTCCATCCAACGTGGATGGGAACAGCATGTGTTGGTCCAGAGTCCGCCGCAGTGGTATTTATCATGTGCCCTTTGCTGCAGAAGTATTTTGTCCTCTTTGTACAAAATGACCGAAAAAGCACGGTGCAGTATTCCATCCCTGTGGGCTTCTTCCTTTGTTATTTCTCTTAATGAATTGTCTAGGAAATCAACTTCTGTAATTTTATCCATATTTTCTCCTGTTTTATCTGTCACATAGTTCAAATTTTTCTAATAGAACTACTTGACTATATATATAAATTATTTCATTTTCAACTCATTGTCAATTTATTTTTCTATTAACACATATAATGTTGAATCAAATAGACAAATAGGATAAAATAAAATGAATGTCAAACAGTTATGGAGGAATTATGTTCTTACTTAAAAATGTCAAATACAAAAACATACTTGATATAAACAATCTTGAAATAAAAAAAAACCTGACAACATGTATTGTTGGTGAAAGCGGAAGCGGTAAAACTACTCTTTTAAGGCTCTTAAACAAAATGATAAGCTGTGACAGCGGAGAAATTTACTACAACAATAAACTTCTCAGTGAAATTGATTCAGTAATACTCAGGCGAAGCGTTGTAATGCTTCCTCAGTCACCTGCCGTATTCAAGGGAAACATCAGGGACAATCTGCTCATGGGACTTAATTTTTCAGAAAAACCTGCAGTTAGTGATGAAATTCTTAATTCTATCCTCAAGACTGTTAAGTTGAACAAGGATATAAATGACAATGCAGAAAAATTATCAGGGGGAGAAAAGCAAAGACTTGCCCTTGGAAGGATTTTAATAATGAATCCTGAGGTACTGCTGCTGGATGAACCTTCATCTGCCCTGGATGAAGATACGGAAAACATCATCATAGAAGCTCTGGTGGATTATTCAAGAAAAAACAAAAAGACCCTTGTGATGGTAACCCATTCAAAATCTGTGGCTGAACGCTTTTCCGACGAAATTGTCACCATAGAAAAAGGAAAATTAAAAATCCAGGAGGATAAATAAATGGATGGAGTAGTTAATTTAAACCTTAAGCAGCTTGCTTTTGCATATGTGTTTGTTTTGTTGCTTTTATTAATAGTTAAACATAAAGGAATATCAAGAGAAAAGGAAATTATCATCGCATCAGTTAGAATGACATTGCAGCTCATATTAACGGGTTATGTGCTTGTTTACATATTTGGTAATCCAAATCCATTGTCAACAATTGCCCTTATGGCTGTTATGGAAGTTTTTGCAATCTATACAATCATTAAACGGTCAAAACTTCCTCTTTCAAACGCACTGAAAAAAATCATCAGTTTTTCCATGGCTGCCGGAACAATAACCACAATTTTTTATTTTCTTATTGTGGTTGTCAACATTAATCCATGGTACGACCCTCAGTACTTCATCCCAATTGGCGGTATGCTTGTAGGAAATTCAATGACAGGAATATCATTGGGAATTTCCAGGCTGGTGGATGGAATGCACCAGCAAAAACACCTTGTTGAAGCAGCCCTGATGCTTGGAGCCACACCTAAGAAAGCAGCAAAGGAAATAGTAGACAGTGCCTTTGATTCAGCTATAGTACCTACAATTAACTCCATGCTTGGTATGGGAATTGTCTTCCTGCCGGGAATGATGACAGGCCAGATTTTGTCCGGAACTTCTCCTCTTATTGCCATAAAGTATCAAATTGCAATAATGCTTGGAATTATGGGCAGTGTGGCTCTCACAGTCATTTTAGTTGTACAGCTGGGGTACAAAACCTTTTTCAACCATGAAAGCCAGCTCATAATTGAAGATTGATAAATACTTAAGAATTTTGTCCTAAGGACAAATATTTTGTGTGCGAAACTGCAGAATCTCATGTTTTCAATAAAGATGAGATCCTTCACTGTCGTTCAGGATGACAGCGTCGGAGTTTGTCAATTGTACAAAATTTGTTTTCATAAATCATTGAAATTCGGGAAACCATATTTTGATTTCTCTTTTTGCGCTTTCTTTTGAATCTGAACCATGAACACAGTTTTCTGATTTTGACAGGGCATATGTTCCCCTTATGGACCCTGCTTCTGCATTTAAAGGATCAGTTGCTCCGTTTATTTTTCTGACTGCTTCAACAACATTTTCTCCTTCAACAATCATGGCACACACTTCTCCTCTTTTTAAAAATTCTATAAGATTTGAAAAAAATGATTTGTCCTTGTGTTCGGCGTAATGCTCTTCTGCAATTTCTTCTGACGGAGTCATAAGCTTTAAAGCGCAAATGTGAAGTCCTTTTTTTTCATAGGCAGAAATAATTTCACCCATCAATTTTCTTTCAACTGCGTCAGGCTTAATCAATACCAGTGTTTTTTCCATAGATCCTCCTACATGTTTGTTATAATCTTACAATTATTACACAAAATATTCAACAAAATAAAATTTACATATTATTTTATTTTATGGAACATTTAAAAAAAATGTCCGTCTAATTAATAAAATCAAAAGGAGGTACATCATGAAGAAGACATTAAGATTAATCGCATTGATTTTGACATTGACAATGACATTTTCAACTTTTGCAGCAGCAGAAACTATTCAGGAAAACCAGGAGGCAGAAGAAATCGCTGTTGAACCTGCTGTTCCCTTTTCCTTCTATACGTCTTTTACAGGCACAGTTAAAAGCATAGAAGAAGGCAACCAAGGAGCAATAAAGGTATACCTTGAGGACAAGGACAATTCGCCTGCATACTTCGTTTTAACGGAGCAAACATATTATGTTGATGATGTAAAAATTGAGGAAGGAAAAGAAATAACCGGATACTACGAGTCAGGAAAACCAATGATTTTAATTTATCCGCCTCAGTATTCCATAGACATCGTAGCCGCTAAACCCGCTGAAGGGTTCATGAAGGCTGACAAATTTGATGCAAATCTATTAAGCAGTGATAAACAGCTTAAGCTTAACATTTCCACAGATACTGAAATTATCTGGGAAAACAACACACAAATAAATTGGTTCAAGGCTCCAACAGCTGAAGAACTACAAACAGTTCTCACAAACAGAAAAATGATAGTGTTTTATGATTTTACTACTAAAAGCTTACCTGCACAGACAACTCCATATAAAATAATAGTATTGTCACAGCAGGAAGTAGATCCTCTAAGCATATTCGTAGAAGATGCAGCAATAGAAGCACCCTCTGCATTTATTGACGAAGACGGTACTGTTATGGTTCCTTTAAGAGCTATTTCTGAAGCTCTTAAGTATGAAGTTACATGGAACAACGAAGAAAGATGTATTATGGTAGGAAGTGATGTTCAGGTAAGAATAGGAGAAAAAAGCATAACTGTTGCAGGAAAAGATACTGTTCTTCTTGAATCTGCGCCATTAATTAAAGATGACAGATCATATGTTCCTTTGAGCTTCTTCAAAGAAGCACTTGGCGTGAAAATAGTTAGTTTTTTTGAAAACAACATCATTATTAACACCGGCCGTTACATGGCCGATTAATATAACGGGCGGGGCTTTCCGCGCCCTGCTCTCCTCCCTATGGTAAATATAAAAACAAGAGTCAGCATTGCTGACTCTTGTTTTTTATATCACATTTTTGATACAGCATCATTAAACTCAATTGATGTTTGTTCAAGTTCACATCTTAGTTTTTTAACCGAGTAACTGCACAGCTTTTTATTGTGTACTCTTTTTACACCATCTACATATACAGTATGCACATTTCCTGCATTAGCCTGATAAACAAGAGCTGCATATGGATCATGCATTGGGTACATGTTGATGCTTTCTGTTTCCACAATTGTAACATCTGCCCTTTTACCAACCTCCAGAGAACCGGTGTATTTATGAATACCAAGGCACTTTGCACCGTCAATGGTAGCCATTTTTAAAATTTCCCTGGATGTGTAGGCAGAACGGTCATGCAAAAATGTTTTTTGAGCAAGTGCCACAGCCTTCATCACAGTAAACATATCAAGAGTGTTTCCGCTTATGGGACCGTCTGTTCCAAGTCCCACACATACTCCTTTTTCCTGCATGAGCTTTACCGGCGATATGCCCTTTCCTGACTTTGTGTTGGCAACAACACAGTGAGATACATTTACTCCGTAACGAGCCATGATTTCTGCATCCCTTTCATTCATAAAAATGCAGTGGGCTGCAACCAGATTGCTGCTTAGAAACCCAATTCTTTCCAGATACTCAACAGGCGTCATGTTGTATTTATCTTTTAGGAGAGCAACTTCATAATCCATTTCAGCAAGATGTATCATGTAGGGAACATTATATTTATCTGCAATTATTTTGCTATTTACAAGAGATTCTTTAGTGTTTGAATACGGAGCGTGAGGTGCTATAGCAGGAGTGATTAGATTATTTTTTCCAGCCCACTTTTCAATGAACTTTTCAGCATACATAAGACCTCCATAGGGCTCTTTGGAATCAATTGTATTTTCTATGATTGTTTCTGCCAGTACCGCTCTTTCTCCCATCTCTTTTACTGCTTCTGCAATATCATCTTCAAAATAATACATGTCAAATAAAGTAGTAATCCCGGAGAGCTGCATTTCAGCAACAGCATATTTTGCACTTGCTTTTGCCAAAGATGAAGTCATCCTTTTTTGTTCCAGAGGAAATAAAAAACGGTTCAGCCTGTCCTTCATGTCTTCTCCCAGACCTCTGAATGGAATCATTCCAATGTGAGTGTGCGTATTCACAAACCCTGGAATCATTATTCCTCCTTCTGCATCCACAACCTCCATGTTTGCTTTGTCATCAATACATTGCTCCATGGGACCAACAGCTTTAATTATACCATCCTCAACAAGAAGATACCCTTTGTTGAAAACATCAAAGCTATCATTCATTGTTACTATTACTGCGTTCGTGAAAAGAGTTTTCATATTAGTTCCTCCACCAGTGGAATTTTTTCCTGAGTTAAGCAGTGGAATATTCCCTTGTCCGTGACCTTTATCGTTGGAGACACAGGCAGTGATAAAGTAGCAAAGGACATGACAGCATTTGAATTTTCATATCCCATTTCAATCATCCCTTGCCTTACGCGGGACAAATTTTCTCCCAAGATTTCAATGGGCTCATCACTTATGATTCCTCCTATGGGAAGGTGGCAAAATGCTGTAATTTCATTGTCAACACAAACACCGTAGCCCCCTTGTTCCTTTAAGAGCTTGTGCTGCAAAGTTACCATGTCTTCAGGATCTGTTCCCATAACCATGAGGTTGTGGTGATCGTGAGCCCATGTGGTTCCAACAGCTCCTGTAGATTTAAGAATATCCGTAAGTGCAAAAGTGATTTGGCCTGTTTTTCCGTATCTTTCCATTACAATCAAAAGTGACAGATTAAGTTTTTCCCAATTTAAAATTCCATTTACAACAGGAACATTTCTTTTTGTCTTTCTTGTAAATGTACCGAACTTTTCAATTTCGATGATGTTGCATACTGCTTCTTTCACGTTTCTATCATCTGTTACTTTTATTCTTAAATCTTCAGTTGTCAATTCTCTGCACTTGATGCTTTTGTACAGCATGTCTGGAAATACTGATTTGTTAACAGCCTGTGGCTCACAATCTATTTTGTTCACAATTTTTCCGTTTTTATATACACTTGATATGCTGAAATCATCAATGCTGTCAAGAACAACCATGTCAGCAATTTTTCCCGGAGCAATACATCCTCTGTCTCTTAATCCCATGTGTCTTGCAGGAGTGTAGGTGCACATGTAAATTGCAGTTTCCACAGGAAGCCCACTGTGGACTGCAAGCTTTAAAATATCATTTAAGTGTCCATTTCTCAAATCATCAGCCATTACATCATCGGTGACAAAGCAACCATACTCGCAAAAATTATTTTGGGCTACTACATCCATGTTTTCCTTAGAAACTGATTTCTTCTGAAACTGAAGGAACACTCCGCTTGATACTTTTTCTGCAATTGACTCTGGACTTTGTTGAGTGTGGTCTGAATTGATTCCCTCAAATAAAAACCTTGCAAGGTTAAGGCCTTCCACTCTTGGAATATGACCTTCCACAGGAAAATTCGGCTTTTGTTCTCTGAAAGTTTTTACAATACCTTTAATCACAGAATTTTCATCGTTCACAAGACCGTTAAAATCCATTACTTCTCCAAGGCATATTACATTTTTGTTGTTGAGAAGGGCTATGGTTTCATCTTTTCCGATTTTTCCTCCGGTGGTTTCCATAGTCTCGTTTGTTGAAGGGACTGATGAAGGAACTGCATAAAAAATGTCGAGAACAGTATCCGCATCAGCAAAGCTTTGTAAACCTTCAAGTCCAGCTACATTTGCAATTTCATGGGCATCAGCAACAGCAGTTGTGGTCCCCCAGCGTATTGCTGCTTCAGAAAATCTTAAAGGTGTTGTCATTGAACTTTCTATGTGCATGTGTACATCAATTAATCCGGGAATAATGAATTTATCATGCATATCAACACAGCTCTCTGCTTCAAGCTCAGCCATTTGGCCGGAATGAACCCAAAAAAATCTGCCGTCTTTAACTGCAATATTCTTTTTTTCGAATTTTTTTAAAAACACATTGAAAACCTGCGCATTGTAAAAAATAATATCTGCTTTCATATTTTCCCCTTATTCCTGGTATGCTGAAAATAAACAAAGGACAGGGTTTCCCTTGTCCTCTCAATGATTACTGATTCATTATACGGTTCCACTGGTTAATCCATTCATCCAGGTTTTTGTTTACAAAACTTGAATCAATTGATTTTGCACGCTCTGCAATTTCTCCGTATGTCTTGTTCTTTGCTGTTGCTTCATCAAGCTGAACATTTTTGTTTGTTGGTGTTTCATTTAAAGATAAAGCTGTTTTAGCCTGAACTTCTTCAGAAATTCTCCAGTTAACAAAAGCATAAGCAAGTTCCTTGTTTTCTGAAGCAGCACTTACGTTTATTACATTGAAGTTTGCATATGTTCCGCTTTGAGGAACTACATAGGATAAATCAGGCTGAGCCTTGTATATAACCGGAAGAGCAAAGTCTCCAACAACAGCTACAGAAATTTCTCCTGTCTGGAACATGTTAGCCAGGTCTGATGATTTAGTGTATGTTTTTACAACATTTGGCTTAAGTTCTTCAATTGCCTTGAAAGCCGCAGCACCGTTATCGCTTGTTATGTCAGTCTTTGCATAGTCACTTGCAACGTGAAGCATATGAGGTCCATAAGTAATTGTCATGTCAGGAATAGCAATTTTACCTGCAAGACTTGAATCCCAAAGGTCAGACCATTCATCAATTTCCATGCCTGCTGCTTGCGGGTTGTATATGATTCCAAGACTGTTTACAACAAATGGTGCACCGTAACCGTTGTCAGCTAATTCTTTTGCAGGAACTATAAGGTTGTCAAGGTTTGGAACTTTTGTTGAATCCAGATCATCATACAATCCTGCTTCGACTGCTTGAGCATTGTTGTTTTGTGCAAGTTCGATTACATCTATACCGCTGTTGGGATTTGTTGAAAACTTAGTGAATCTTTCTCCTGAATTTCCTGTTTCAAGAATAATCTCACAATTATTTGCTTCTTCAAATGGCTGAATGATGTCAGCATTTACTTCATCTTCACCTATGGCAAATGTAGATACTATCAGTTGTTTTGGTTCATCCTTAGCCGGAGTTTCATTCTTGTCCCCGCCTGAGCAAGCTGTCAGAAAACTTGCTGTAATCATTAATAACGCTAAACTTTTTTTGAATTTCATTATTTTCTCCTTGTTATACTAAAATTATTTTATTGCTTGGCATATGCAGGTATACTGCATCGCCTTGTTGATATGGTTTTTCTGATTTATGGTTCACGTTGATTTTTCCAAGTTCAGTCTTTATTTCATACTGGTAGCTGTCGCCAAGGAAAGTTCTTACATCCACCATTCCTTTAATTGTATTCAAATTTGAATCTTGAAAAACAATTTGAATGTCATCAGGACGTATTGTTGCCACAGCCTGAGAACGGCTGTCCTCATAATCAACTACAAACTCATGTCCATAAATGTCCTTGTAATTATGAACGCCTGTTTTTTCAACGTTGAAGAAATTATCAAAGCCAATGAAGCGTGCAACAAATTCAGTGCTTGGATACTTGTATATATTTTCAGGGGTATCGTACTGCTCAATATCCCCGTTGTTCATCACTGCAACTTTGTCGGATATAGAAAAGCATTCTTCCTGGTCGTGGGTTACAAATACAGTTGTAATTCCTAATTGCTGCTGAATTCTTTTTATTTCTGTCCTCATGGATATTCTAAGCTTCGCATCAAGGTTACTAAGCGGCTCATCAAGGAGCAAAAGCTTCGGCTCTACTACAAGGGCTCTGGCAAGAGCAACACGCTGTCTTTGCCCTCCGGACATCTGTTTGGGAAATCTCCCTGCATACTGTGACAAATCTGTTACTTCAAGAATACGACCAACTTTTTCCTTGATTGTATTTTTGTCCATTTTGCGGTTTTTTAAACCAAAGGCTACATTGTCAAAAACTGTCATATGTGGAAACAATGCATAGCTTTGAAAAACCATTCCAAAATTTCTTTTGTGAACCGGAATATTTGTCAAATCTTCCCCATCCACAATGAAGTTTCCGTTGTTTGGATTTATGAGACCGGCTATGATTCTTAGAGTTGTTGTTTTGCCGCAGCCGCTTGGTCCCAGCAATGAAACAAGCTCCCCTTTTTCTATTGTCAAGTTTAAATCTTTCAAAATATATTTACTCTTGTCATAACTTAAATCAATGTTTTTTAATTCTACAAAACCCATAATTACTCCTTTCTAGGCAATTGTTGCAAGACCTAACGTCTTTTCAATCACCCACATCAATAAAATAGTGCATAGCATTAGCATTACCGACATGGCAGAAACAGTCGGATCGTAATTGTATTCAATGTGATTCATCAGGGCTATGGGCAGAGTCTGAACTCCAGGTCCTGATAAAAACATTGAAACAGGAATGTTGTTGAATGAATTGATAAATGCAAGCATGAATGAGGCAAATATTCCCGAGGAAATATTGGGAAGGACAATTTTTATAAATGATTTAGATTTTGTGCATCCAAGTGTCCAGGCAGCTTCCTCAACGCTGAAGTCGAACTGCTCAAGACTTGAACCTACAACCCTAATTATATACGGAAGGGAAATGAGAAAATGTCCCATGAATAAGCTTGTAATTATCTTCATTTGAAGCTTTATTGTAAGAAACTGAAAAAGTGCAAAACCTATAACAATTCCCGGCACAAATGTGGGAGACAAAAATACATTTTTAAGAAAAGCCTTTCGCTTAACCGTTCCTCTGGCTAGAGCATAAGCAGCCGGAACACCAACTATAATTGACGCCACAGTTGCCCATATGGAAATTAATAGACTTGTTTTCATTCCTCTTATAAATGATTTTGTTTTGAATACTTCTCCAAACCACTGAAGTGAAAAACCTTTGATTGGAAACTGTATTGAAGCTGATTCTCCAAAAGCTGTAACAACAACTATAAACAGAGGAATAATTAAAAAGGCAAACACCAGACTGGCCATTAATGTAAGCCCTATATTTTTTTTACGCATTTTCATCTTCTCCTCTCTTGTCAAACTGATTGGCTATTATATTGAAAATCTGCATTACGACAAGTGTTACCACAATCATTATAAGCGCTATAACTCCAGCGTTTGTCCAGTTGCCAAGAGCACTGGCTTCCTGGTAAAGCATTGTAGAAAGCATCATATTTTTATTTCCTCCCAACATCTGCGGAGTTGTGTAAGCAGTAAGAGTACCTGTAAATACGAGCATACTACCAACCAGAATTCCAGGTATGCATAATGGAAGAATTACTTTTGTGAAAGATTTTAAATAATTGGCTCCGAGAGTCTGAGCTGCCTCAATTAAATCTCCGTCAATGTTGTCCAAAACTCCAAGAACTGTTGTTACTAAAATAGGAAGGAACAAATATACAGTACCTATTATTATTGCAAATTCGCTGTAAAGTAAGCCTACAGGTTCTTTAATTATGTTAAGAGAAAGCAAAAATGAATTAAGAACTCCGTTTTTACCAAGAATTGTTATCCATGCAAAGCTTCGGATTACCGAGTTAGTAAGAAGAGGAAACAATGTGACAGCCAGAAGTATGCTTCTTGTCCTCTTTGATGTAAGAGACATGAAGTATGCAGTGGGAACTCCAAGAATTACACAAATAATAGTTACAATCATGGATATTTTGAATGTTCTCCACAATATCCCCAAATTATAACTATCTTTAAAAAACTCTATATATTTTCCTATTGTAAAAACTTCATCGAAAAATGTCGGAAATAAAATTGACAAAAGGGGAAGAAATAGAAATAAAATCAATAATACGGTTCCCGGCAACAAGAAAAGCATTGTATTTCTTTTTAGTTTCATTTTTACCTCACTATCTAGATTAATATTGTTGTAACAATGAAAAAATTCACATGTGCAACAATCTTTTGAATTATAGCATTTGCGAACTATCGTGTCAATATTTATATAAAGGTGATATTAAAAATATATTATTATTTTATCTTTTTATACTATAATTATTAATTATTCAAACTAGTTCCTTAAATTTATTTTCCTTGATTTTAAATGTATTTTTAAATTATTTAATTTTTAAATTTTATTTATTATCTTTATTTATTCAACTAAAATGCTTTCAATAAATATTTTTTTGAAAACTTTACACCCTGCAAACGTAGCAAAACACGAACAATATATTTATTTATGGCATTAATTGTTTGATATAATGCAACAATAGAAAACAAAATCCTCAGCATAAAAAATCCTGCTATTAAAACAGAATTATTATCTATATATACTATTTAATTAATGTTTCTACAACTTTACAGTTCTTCTTTCAATTTTAAAACCTATTGCTTCTTCTATTTCTTCCAGGTTTTTCATATCCTTTGGAGCAGCAAACAGACAAGTGTATCCTTTTTCGCCTGCTCTTCCAGTCCTGCCTATTCGGTGTATATAGGATTCAGTGTTTTCAGGCATGTCATAATTATATATATGGCTTACACCTCCGATATCAAGACCTCTGGCTGCAACATCTGAAGCAATGAGATACTGTATGTCTCCTTTTCTGAAGGATTTCATTATTCTTTCACGTTTGTTCTGTACTACATCGCTGTGAATTTTATCGCAGTTGTATCCCCTTATGTGCATGTCTTCCTCCAGCTTATCAACCCTGACTTTCGTCCTGCAGAATATTATTGCCATAAACGGTCTGTCCTCATCAAGCACTTTGCACAAAGCATCTTGTTTTTGCCTGTCTGTAGTTTCTACTACATTTTGTTTTATATTTTCCAAAGTAACACTTTCTTTTTTCACAGAAACCGTTACAGGATCTTTCATGTACTTATAGGCAAGTTTTTTCACCTGAGAATCTATGGTTGCTGAAAAGCACAATGTCTGTCTTGATTTGGAAGTTTCAGCCACTATGTCTTCAACCTCATTTTTAAATCCCATGAGGAGCATCTGATCAGCTTCATCAATTACCAGTGTTTTTAATTTTTTTAGGTCCACCGTATGCCTTGACAAGTGATCCAGAAGTCTGCCGGGAGTTGCAATCACCATGTGGACAGCACCCTTCAGTTTTCTTATTTGAGCATCAATGTCCTTGCCCCCGTATGCAGCAAGTATATTTATTTCCTTTGCCATTTTAAGTTTCATTGACTCATCTGTTATTTGTATGGCTAGTTCTCTTGTGGGAGTTATAATTAGACACTGAATAAAATCAGATTCAGCAGATATATTTTCAAAAATCGGAAGCAAAAATGCAAGAGTTTTTCCCGTTCCCGTCTGTGCCTCTCCGATTACATCCTTACCGTTTTTTATGAAATTAATGCACTCTTCCTGTATTGGTGTTGGATTAGTGATTCCTGCAGATTTCAAAACATCTAAAATGTTTTCGCTTATTCCTAGTTCTTTAAAATCCATTATTTTACCTTTCAATATATTATTTGTAATATTATACCACGTCACAGGGTTTTTTACTAATATATTTAAAAAAGTTGCTACGCAACTCCGCTAGGGGGACCTATGTCCCCCGACCGCGCAAAAACTACTAACGTATTTTTCGCTGAGCACCCCCCCTTGACGGCAAGGGCGCCCCGCCCTTTGCAATCTCCGTTTTTATATACTAGGAAAGAGAACTTTCCAAGCATATAAAAAAACAAACTGACCTTAAAGGTCAGCATTGCTTTGGAGAGTGCATATTTTATTAATTGTTTTTTTCCTTTTTATTGCTTGATGAATTGTTTGTTTTATTTGATGGAGCTGCTTCAGATTCATCTTCATTTTCTTTTGCTTCAGCTTCTTCGGTTTCTTCATCTTCAATATCTTCTACATCATCATTTTTATTATTTTTAAGATTGTTAGCTTTATTTTTTTCATTGCCATTGTTGTTTTTTATTTTTGCTTCTTGAGTTTCGTCTTCAATTACATTTTCAATTTCATCTTCATCAGCAGTTTTTACATTTTCTTCATCTTCTTCAACTGCATCTTCAACTTCTTTTGCAGCCTCTTTTAATTGTTTTCTGTTTTCTTTTATTGCCTTGTTGATTTCCTTAACTGACTTGTCAAGCCATTCTTCCATGTCTATTTCTTCTGCGCCTTCTATACCTTCAGTACTTTTAACCAATTTTTGCACAAGGTTCAGTTTTCCTGGAGTTACCCCAAGAGTTCTGGCTTCTTCAACTCTTTCTTTTCCCACTGCTTCAGCTTCCACTTCTGCGGTCTCACCTATTTCTTCAACATACTCCTTTGTTTCTTCTTCAAGTTCTTCAGCTAATTCTTCAGCCTTTTCATCGTTTTTAGCTGAAATTGTTATTACTATTCCTGCATCTTCATCGTCAGTGATGTATCCGCCTTCTCTCAATTTATCTATAGTAACTTTTACAGCTTTTGATATGTTTACATTTTTAACATCCAGTTCAGTAGTTATCACTTCTCCGTCATCATTTACTGCTTTAACTGATAATACTCTTCCAAAAGTATTCACAGCGTATTCGATTGAAGGATTAACATCAAGACTCACATAAGTTGCCGGTGCTGCATATGCAAAGCTCCCTGCTGCAGTTATAGCTAAAACAGCAGCTATGCTTCCTGCTTTTTTTATAAAATTCATTTTTGTTTTCTTTCATTTTGACCACCTGTCCTGTCTTATAATTTTTATTTTTTATTCTTACAACTGCACCATTGTCAGACAGGACAGCTGCTTGATCATTATTGATTTCTATTACAATACCTTTCACTTCATTTCCTCCCTGACAAATTTCAAATATTCCTGAAGTACGGGATAATCTCCGGACATTATCTCCGCCCCTGCTATTATGTATTTTCTGTGCCTCTCCAATAATTTTCTGGGTAGCTTCAAATTATTTTCTATGGTTTTTAATGGAAGAAGCTTCAACCTTCTCATTTCATTCAGCAAAATTGAGTTCTTAATTATATAAACAATTGCTTTTGCACATACTGTCTTTGTTTTTTTTGCCTTGGGAGAAACATCAGCCAAATCAAAAAAAGAAAATCCGTATTCTTTGAGTATTCCGGAAACAGCTTCAATTTCGATTTTTGCTTCATTTTCTTCTTTGACCGCAACCTTTTCCATTACTTCCTGCATCAGCATAATGTCTTCCTCTTCCCCATCACTTTCAAAAACATAGGGGTTTACAGAAACTTCGCAAAAATGCCTGGACTGCTTCTTTATATAGTCATATAATCTCCTTTTGATTACAATTTCTGAAAACGATAAAAAAGATCCTTTTTCATATGAGTAAGCATTGACTGCTTCATTAAAAGCCGAAAGTGAAACTGACCACTGATCATCGCTTTTTGTTATGTACTTGCCTGTTGCCTTGTATGCTGTCTTTAAAATAAAGAATTCATATTCCTTAAGAAATGCTTCTATGTGTTTTTTATTTTCTTTAACTTCCATTGCTTTCTTGTCTATTTCTCTCATAATATACCTCTGAATAATATTCGACAAATACAATCATAAAACTAAGGCAAACCATCATTTAAATTTTGGAAAGATATGTATATTCCTTAAACATGTTGAATTATTTTATATCTTTGATATACTTATTGCATTACATATAGAAAGGATTGAGAACTTGAGTAATTTTATTGAAATCAATGCAGAAGAATTGAACATAAGTCCTTTTAAACTCATTGGACATGACTGGATGCTCTTGACTGCCGAAAAAGACGGCAAGGCAAACACAATGACAGCCTCCTGGGGAGGACTTGGAGTAATGTGGGGCAAAAATGTTTCTTACACTGTTATAAGGCCTCAGCGTTACACAAAGGAATTCATTGAAAACTCTGATACTTTTTCTATTTCATTTTTTGAAGCAGCATATAAAAAGCAGCTGTCATATCTGGGAGCCGTATCAGGAAAATTAGAAGATAAAATACAGAAATCAGGGCTCACATTAATGCACATAGACAACACTCCTACATTTGAAGAAGCAAGTTTGGTCATTGTGTGTAGGAAACTTTACGCTCAGGATTTCAAGCCTGAATTCTTTATTGAAAAAGCTAATGATGAAAAGTGGTATCCAAACAAAGATTATCACAAGCTCTACATTTCAGAAGTGGTAAAAATATTAAAAAAACTTGACAAAATCCCACAATAATTTGTGGAATTTTGTTTTATGTCAATGTCGAAATTTGTCAAAATAATGAATTTTTGCTCTAAACTTTCTAAAAAATAGTTCGATAATAAAGATAATAAGTACTAACAACAAGGGGAGCAAAAATGAAAAGAAAACTATTAGACAAAAGATCATCAAACAGACCACGCAGGTTAAACAGTCCAAGAAATTTAAGCGCCAGAATTCTCAGGATACTCGGAATCTGTGTTGCCACCGCAGTAATTGTAACGGCCGCTGCTTCCTTAATTCCTATGAATTCCCTGATTACCAAGCTTTCTTCCCAACAGGCAGTAACATCTGCGGATTTTATGAAGGAGGAGCTTGAAAACCTGAGCAACACGCTAGAAATTTCAGCAAAGACAGTTTCAATGGATCAGACGATCATTGAATCATTAAGCGCCAGCAACCATGAAGACATTCTCAAGGAAATCAAATATCTAGGAGAAGCACTTGATATTGATAACATTGTTGTGACTGATGCAACAGGCACAATTTTATCAAGCACAAGTGAAACCAACATGGCCGGCAGCAACATTTCAGGAAGATATACAATAAAGATGGCACTATCAGGCGACACATTCAGCACCATAGAACAAGATGAAAACTCCGTGTATTCAGTAAATGCTTCAAGTCCCATATTTAAAAACGGTGCAATAATAGGCACAACATATACATCATACAACCTTGACAACACTGAATTTGTAGATAATTTAAAGGAAATGACCGGAGATGAATTCACCATTTTTTCCGGAGACACAAGAATCAATACTACAATTGTCGCAGACGGCAAAAGGGTTGTAGGAACAACTCTAGACCCCAAAATAGCAAATATAGTTATCAACGAAAAGCAAGAATACACAGGAAAAACAAAACTCTTCGGCAAAAATTTCATCACTGCATACTACCCCATAATGTCCGGTGACGGAAAGACTGTTACAGGAGTGTTGTATTCAGGAATGGATCATACAGATATTGAAAAGACATTCTACAATAACATAATTATAATTTTCATAATAGCCATAGTTTCAATAATACTTGACATATCCATAATAGCGGCGGTTCTTAAAAGAGGACTGAAAACTCCAATAGAAAAGGTTGTTAAAGCAGCAAGTGCAATTGAAACAGGACAAGTAGACGATGAAGTTTTATCAATGATAAACGAAATAAAAAGCAATGATGAAATAGGTATGCTTGCCCGCTCCATGGAAGGTGCAGTCAATTCTGTTCAATTGATGTCAAGCGATATAAGCATGTTCCACAATGCGCTCATAAGCCGAGACCTTACTATGTCTGTTGATAAAACAAAACACAGTGGCATTTACAGAGAAATCATGAATATTGTCGAGAATCTGTTTTCAGAACTTGGCAACATATTAAAAGAAATAAAAGTCATGGCTGACAGCATAGAAAGCGGCTCATCACATGTATCATCTGCCTCTCAGTCCCTTGCACAGGGTTCCACTGAACAGGCAAGTGCAACAGAGGAACTATCTTCAACAATTGAAAACATAGCTGTTCAAATCAGCGAAAATGCAGCAAGCGCTGAAGCTGCAAATTCTCTTTCTACGGAAGCCGGACGTGAAGTTAGATCAAGCAGCGATCATATGAATGAAATGGTCAAAGCAATGGATAACATAAATTTAATTTCAAAGGAAATCGGAAAAATCATAAAAACCATTGACGACATAGCATTCCAGACAAACATCCTGGCTCTGAATGCTGCTGTTGAGGCAGCAAGAGCAGGCATACACGGAAAGGGCTTTGCAGTAGTTGCAGATGAGGTCAGGAACTTAGCAAACAAAAGCGCTGAGGCAGCAAAAAGTACAGCCATATTAATAGAAAACTCCATAACAGCTGTGGACAATGGCAGTAAAATAGCCGCTGAAACAGAAAATGCTCTCCATAATGTCGTAACAAAGACAAATGAGGTAAACAGCATAATTAATGAAATAGCTGAAGCAGCACTGAAACAAAGAGAGGCAATTTCTCAGATTAATATAGGAATAGATCAGATATCAAGTGTTGTTAATGCAAACTCTGCTTCATCGGAAGAAACTGCAGCTGCCAGTGAAGAACTTTCAGCACAGGCACAATCCCTTCATGAAATGGTGAACCAGTAACAAAATTTAACAAAAAGCTG
>NZ_CANG01000046.1:0-138174 GCF_000309315.1 Sedimentibacter sp. B4 | reverse complement strand
AGGTGCTGCGTGGGCTTCCTGCAAAGCAAAGTACAGGCTGTCATCAGGTTTGCCGCCCATGGCAAAGACCACCAGATCAGCATCCAGAAACTCTTCTTGATATTCATCCTTTACCTTTGGCGCAAGGGGATTTTCAATATTTTTTGGCAGGATGGGCTGCCAGGTATTATATGGGTTGGGAACATTCTTATGAGTGTTGCGGGAAATCTTCACCTTGCTGTTTTCAAAACCCTTTACCATTGCCGTATTGATGAGTTTTACACCGTTTTTTTTCATGTAATAGATCAAATGGCCGCGGTTCGCGGTGCAGGCACCATCCATAAGGTAAGGCAGCATTTCTACCACAGTAACATCCATATTTTTTTCAAAAGACAGCCAGTAGGCAGTTTCGCAGCCAACCACACCTCCTCCAATAATTACAACCTTCTTTGCATCTCCCAGCAGCTCAGGATTCTCCAGCAGTTCTGTTGCCTGTGCAGTCTTCATATTTTCGTAGCCTGGGAGATTAAGTGCAGCTGCTTTGGTGCCGATGGCGGTCACAATTGTATCATAGCTTTTCTTCTTCAGGGTATCCAGATCACATTCTGTATTAAGAAAAATATCGATCATGCCTTCTTCGGCTGATTTATTCATTGTTGCTTCCACATACATTCGGTAGTTGTTAAAGTCAAATTTTCCCTTAGGTGTTGAGCCGGGAATCATCTTGCCGCCAATGCTGCCGGATTTTTCATACAAGTCAACCTTATGGCCCCGTGCAGCAGCTTGTAAGGCAAAGTTGCAGCCGGCAGGCCCTGCGCCAATAACTGCAATGTGTTTTTTTAGTTTTGCATCTGTGGGAATTGCTGGATGCACATCCTCAAATCCGGTTCTGGGATTGACAGCGCACTGGGGATGGCCGCCATCCACGAATTCGTTGATACATCCTTCCTGACACCCTATGCAGGGACAGATTTCTTCAACTTTACCGGCATACACTTTGTTAGGCCATTCAGGATCTGCCAGAAGTGGGCGTCCCAGCATCACCATGTCGCACATGTTGTCCCGAAGTGCTTGTTCTGCAAGGTCAGGATAGCCAAGCTTTCCTACAGCCACAATGGGAACCTCTACACCTGCATTAGACTTGATGCCCTTATTATTGAAATAATCCTTGGCGTACTTGCTTATCTCCAGGAAGCAGCCTGCGGGCATGCCTGCAGGGGGATGGGGCAGCCACCAGTTATCGTAGCATCCCAGGTCAACGTCGAACATGTCAACGCCGGCTCTGACTAAATTTTCCATGTACTCAAGCGTATCCTCAATGGAGCGGCCGTTGGTGAATTTTTTTAAAGCACTTTCCTTTTCCATGGTTGAACCATAGGTTTCATTCAAACCAAGACTTAAGTCTATGCGGTACATAATAGGGTATGCTGGGCCTGTTCTATTGCGGATTTCTGTAATAAGGTCAATGCCGAACTGTTTCCAGTTGGCATAACGTCCCATTTTTCTGCGGTTAAAGGCAGGATTGGTCATTTGCTCAAGCAGGTAACCCTCATGACCGTGGAGATAGACACCGTCTAAGCCGCAGGCCTTGGCATCTGCCGCTGCCTGTCCTGTGTTTTTGACAATCTTCTTCAGTTTCCCGTCGGAAATCCTGGCGCAGGGAATCTGAGAAATATAGAAATTAGGATTCCACGATGCTGAAACCGGGAATTTTAATTCATTGACCAGGCATTGTGGATTACCCACACGACCAAGCCCTGGTGTTAGCTGTATAAAAATTCTGGAGCCGAAAGCGTGGCAGCCCTGCGCCAGATCGCGCCAGCCAGCTTGTACTGTGCGGCTGCGGTCTATTCTGGGGAAGTAAGACAGTTTGCCCATTTCTGTGATAGAGTTGTCAATACCGTGAGAAATTGGTATGAGTCCGGTGGTCAGAAGACCGGTGCCGCCCTTTGCTCTAGCGAAGAAATACTGGAGCATCTTGTCGTTGGGACGTCCTGTTTCCTCGCACATGTCGATGTTGCCCATAGGAGCCATGACGATGCGGTTCTTGATAACCAGATGATTTACACGAATGGGACGGAATAAAGAATCATATGGGTATAGATTCTTTGTCATGGAGCCCATTGATTGTTGTGAACGTTTTCCGTCAGAAACCCAGTTGCCATAGCTGTCGATCAGTCTTTGTACCAATTCATCTGTTTTCATACTTAACACTTCCTTTGCTTTTATAGTAGTGCGTGTTTCCATTTATTTACATATAGTTACTTTTATGATATAATAAAGATAAGAAAAGCACAAGATATTATTTTGTGAAATATTCAACAAATGAATAGACGTTTGTCAAAAAATCTTTGCTTAATTGATGCTTTAGATGGATAATGGATATAGGGACAGGGCCTTTTTCTTAAGGTCCTTCACTAAAATAATACATAATTTATATAAACAGGAGGAAGAAGTGGAAATTAAAAAAAAGAAGCTGGACGTTAAGGTTGCATGTTTGCAGATGGATGTTAAAATTAGCGATATTGCAGAAAATATCAATAAATCCATAGGAATGATAAATGAAGCTGCAGATAATGGGGCCAAGCTTATAGTTATGCCTGAAATGGCCAATTCAGGATACAATTTTGATAACAGACAAGAAGCAATTGACTTAGCAGAGAACATCAATGACAGTGAAAGCGTTAAAGCATGGAGCAAGATAGCCCGTGACAGAAATGTCTACATAGTGTCAGGAATTACAGAAATTGATGGTTCTGATTTATACAACACTGCAGTATTGATTGGACCCGAGGGTTTAATTGGAAAATATAGAAAGCTTCATTTGTGGGAAGACGAATTTTTGTGGTTTGAACCTGGAAACCTGGGACTCCCTGTATTTCATACGCCAATTGGCAAAATTGGAATTATAATTTGTTATGACATGTGGTTTCCTGAAACATACAGAATTCTTGCAGCACAGGGTGCAGATATAATTTGTGTTCCTACAAACTGGGTTACCATTGATAGTCTGCCTGATAATATGAAAAACTTCGGACCTGTACTTGCAATGGCAGCTGCACATTCCAACGGAATATACATAGCTGCTGCAGACAGGGTTGGAATAGAAAGAGAAATGGTATTTCCAGGCAGAAGTTTAATTGTAAGAACAGCGGGCATTCCAATTGCAGGACCGGCAGACGATACAGAACAAATTATATATGGAGATTGCAATTTTGCTAAAGTAAGAGCCCATGGAACAACTAAGTACAATTCAACAAAAAAAGACAGAAGATTAGATGTATATGATGAATTTTTAGGATACAATCCATCAAACTTTCGGTAATTCAGTGATAAGTGATTATTATTGCTTACAATATAAAAGAAAAGTGGATATTAAGTTCTGCAAAGTTCTGAGTTTATTTTACTTCAATAATGGGTATAACAAAGAAAAGAACTTTAATGTAAAGGAGCTAATATGATAAACAAAATATTAATTTTTTCAGATTATGCGTGACCATTCTGTTATATAGGCAAAGGTATTGTCGATGAATTAAAAAAAGAATTTGAGATAGAAGATGAATGGATACCATATGAGCTGCATCCTGAGATTTCTAAAGAAGGTGACAAAGTTTCAGATCTTTTCCCGGGAATGTCAGTGGAAGATATGTTTAAAAACTTAAATAATATGAGCAATAAGTATGGTATTAAATTTAGCGGAGTTGATTTGATTTCAAATACCCATTTGGCTCTGCTTGCAAGTGAATATGCTAAAGAAAAAGGTAAATTCCATGAGTTTCATGATAAATTGTTTTATACGTATTTTACTCAGGGAAAAAATATCGGTGATGTTGAATTGATTAAATCAATAGCAGAAAGTATTGGCTTGAATAAAGATGAAATGGTGAAAAAGCTGGATGATGGTTCTTATGAAAACAAATTGGCAGAAGCAAAAAAATCAGCAACACATTATGAAGTAAACAGCACTCCAACATTTATAATAAACGATAAATATGCTATAGTTGGAGCGCAATCAATAGAATCATTTAAAAATGTATTGAATAAATAAATAAGTAATCCTTGGGTTCAGACTCAAGGATTTTTATTAGCAAGTCATGTTTGTATATGTTGATTAATACTGAACAAATAGTTATAATGTTGTTAATGCAGGAGAAATATAAAGGGATATAATTTCATAACGATTAAAACGATTGCAAAATTATGTAGCATAATAATTTACATAGTTAATAATATTGTTAGATAGATAAGTTTTAAAAATTTTACACTTTTAGGAGGAGAACATGAAATATGAAATAATAAAATTAAGTCCTGAATTAGCAATAACATTTGCAGATTACCTTGGAAACCTTGATTTTGGACATGCACCACATTGGGCAACTTGTTTTTGCAGGTATTATCATACAAACTGCTCCAGGGATGAATGGCAGCAAAGATCAGGTGCAATAAATCGTCAAGAAGCAATAGAGAACATAAAATCAGGTAACATGAATGGGTACCTGGCATTTGATGATGACAAATGCATCGGGTGGTGCAATGCAAACAATGTAAATGAATATTTGAGGTTGAAAGATGATTTAGAGGCATTAATCAAGGTCAAAAAAACAGGCTGTGTTATTTGCTTTGTTATTCATCCTGAGTACAGAGGGCAAGGTGTTGCGAGACAATTACTTAAGCAGGCAATTGAGGATTTCAAGGTTCAGGGATATGAAGCTGTAATTGCTCTTCCAATTGAGAATAAAAATGAACCTGAGAAACTGTACAGGGGTACATTGAATATGTATAAGGAAAATGGTTTTAAGGAAATAGAAAAGCAGGATAATATGAGCATCATGTGGTTAGATATAAGAAAGGATAATTAAATGTCAAATAGGATATCTCTCATAAGATCAGAAAATCTGGCGAAAGTAAGCTATGCTTATGCCAGCAAAGTACCAGTCGGAATGGAACTGTTATTTTTAGCCGGGTCGTGTCCAATCAATAAGGATAGTAAAGTCAGTTTAATAAATGATTTTGAAGGACAGGCTAAATTGTGTGTTGATAATTTAAAAGAAGCATTAAAAGAATGTGGTGCATCAATAACAGATGTCGCATATACAAGAATATTAGTAGCATCCCAAGACAGATCAGACTTAGTTAAAGTGTGGAATGTAATAAGTGATGAATTTGGTGAACATGATGTGCCAAGCACTTTATCAGGTGTTACTGTATTAGGATATGAAAACCAATTGGTTGAAATTGAAGCAGTTGCTGCTGTAGAAAGAAAAGACACATAAAAATATTCAATAATTATTAACAATTGGCATATAAAATTTCGGAGGGAAAATGAACGAAGTTATAAAACTATTAAAATCTCACACTTCAATCAGAAAGTTCAATAAAGAAAAAATAACAGATGAACAAATTAAGCATATTCTAGAAGCTGCTATGCAGGGAGCAACTGCAGGAAATATGATGGCCTACAGTATTATTAAAATCAGTTCAAAAGAAACATTGTCAAAGCTTGCAAAAAGCTGTGATGACCAGCCATTTATAGCCGATGCGGACTTAGCACTTTTGTTCGTTGCGGACAGCCACAAATGGCATAGATTATATGAACAAAGAAATATTATTGATGATTTTCCGGATTATAAAGGACCATGCATAAGTGATTTCATGCTTGGAGTAGAGGATGCAATGATCGCTGCTCAAAATGCTGTTATTGCTGCTGAAAGTCTAAGTATAGGAACCTGCTACATAGGGGATATTATTGAAAATTATGAATATCACAAGGAGCTTTTTAATCTTCCCAAGTACACAATGCCCATAGCTTTAGTAGTAATGGGAAACTATGACACAAAGCCGCAAATAAGAGATAGATTTGATAAATCATGTATAGTGTTTGATGAATTGTATCCAACAATAACAGAAGAATTCATCAATAGCATGTTTTCAAAGGAAGAATTAAAGGATAATGATTTTGCTAAGAGGTTTTACAAAAGAAAAATGGATGCACCATTTTTTAAGGAAATGATAAGGTCAATAAAACTTTACCTTAATGAATGGAATGCTTGAGAGAAGTTGTTTTGAAAATTATTCAAGGGGTGATTAAATTATGAGAAGCATTGATTGGGAAAGTGCTATAAACACACGAAGGTCTACGAGAAGTTTTCATAATATAAATGTAGAGACTGAAAAGATGAACATGATTAATAGTTTTATCAGTGATATGAATATGCCCTTTGAGCACAATGTAAAAGTAAAAAAATTTAAAGCAAAATATGACAAGAAGCTTTATACTGTTTATAACGCACCTCCTGACAATCTGGCATTTATGTCTAAAACTGATGTTTACTCAATTTCTGCAGCAGGATTTGTTGGTGAAGTTGTAATTTTATACGCTACGAGCATCGGGATTTCAACATGCTGGTATGGACATTACGCTTTGGCTGAATTGGAAAGTGTTATGCCTCACTTAGGCCAATATAAAAATTTTCAGAATCCGAAATGGGGATATGGTAAAGATGAAGTTGAAGGCGAAAGAACAATCTGCATAACTCCTCTTGGATACGGAAAACAAGACGGTGTCAGGTTATTTGACAGAATACAAGAAAATCTAATAAGCTATAAACGAAAACCCATAGAAAATTTCCTGGATGGTGACATAAAAGAAGATGAACTTTCACCGGAGATTTTATATGCTTTAGAACTTGCACGGAAGGCTCCGTCAGCCGCTAACACCCAACACTGGCGTTTCTTAATTTCGTCTGACCAAAAAACAATTTCCATATATATGCCAGTCGGTTACAAACACATAAAATGGGAACACCCAGATGTTGATATAGGAATTTGTGCCAGCCACTTTTGGCTTGGGCTTTTAATGAAGAATATAAACTGCACGGTTTCACTCACTGTAGAAGATGGTCGAGCAGTCTGGAGATTTCAGATTGAATAAGCTAATGGAAGTATTATAAGCAATTATAAAATTTTCAGGAGGAGAAAATGAATTATCATAGAGCTGAGTTAAAAGATATTCCCGGTATCATAATGCTGGAGAAAAAATATCACAAAAATTCAATCAGTGAAGAGGATAAAACTGATGGATTCATTGGAACCTTTTTTTCAGAGAATAAGCTGAAGAGATTAATAGATGAAGAAAAAAGTCTGGCTGTTGCTTGCGATGGGGACAAAGTGATTGGCTTTGCAGGGGCTGTATCTTGGCAGTTTTTGAAAACATGGCCAGTATTCTATCCCATGATTGATGACTTACCTAATATTAAGTATAAGGACAGAGTGCTGTCAATAGACAATTCATATCAGTATGGACCTGCCTGTATTGATAAAGATTACAGAGGAACTGAGGTATTGCCTAATTTGTTTGAATGTTCAAGGCACTTGATGAAAGACAGGTACCCAATTTTAGTAACTTATGTAGATCAAAATAATCAAAGGTCATTTCAAGCTCATTCAAGGAAGCTGGGGCTTGATGTAGTTAAGCAATTTGAATTCCACGGCAATAAGCTTTTCGTTCTTTGCTGCGATACATCCAGGAAAACACCCGGGTCTAAAGGCATACAATAAACAATTGTTGAAATACTATATTACGACCGTTGAGTAATCAACGGTTTTTGTAGTTTTTAAAGCACTAATTTTATGAGAAAACAGACGATTTTTCATATATTAACCTTAAATGTCACTTGTTATAATATATTTTTATAATTGACAGTTAATATATGAAAAACATGAAATTGACTTGAAATGAGCTGTCATGATAATCTGAATATGCAAGAAATTTAACAAACAAGGAGAGAGTCATGAACAGAAATAATTCAAATTTTAAACTGGTTTTTTCAGCATTAGCAATTGCAATCAATATTGTATTAGGAACTGTAATAGGATTATTGAACATACCATTGTTGTTTCTTGATACAGTGGGAACAATTTTCTCGGCTGTATTATTCGGACCTTGGTACGGAGCAGTAGTTGGAGGATTAACCAACGTAATTCAGGGTATATTGACAAATCCGAAAGATATTCCATTTGCATTGGTTAATATTGCAGTAGGTATTATAGTGGGATTAATAGCAAGAAAATGGAAATTTAATTTTAAAACATCTATTTTTACAGGGCTAATTTTGTCTGTGGTTGCTCCTCTCATAGGCACTCCAATCGCCACATATGTGTATGGAGGTATTACTGGAGACGTCAACGACGTGTTTTTTACATGGCTGGTTCAATCCGGACAATCTATTTTTACTGCAGCATTCATACCTAGAATAACAAGCAATATTGTTGATAAAATTACAAGCTGCATATTTGTTTCTTTATTAATAAGCAAATTACCTGCAAAATATACCCAAGGAAACAATTAAATGGAAAGAAGCAAACGTGTTATACTGGTTTCTCATTGCATATTAAATCAGAATACAGTTGTATATCCCTTGGCAAGAGCCAAAGGTGCGTATAAAGACATAGTGATGGAATTAATTAAAAATGATATAGGAATCCATCAGCTTCCATGTCCTGAATACAGATTTTTAGGATTAAAAAGAGAACCTATGACAAAAGCGCAATACAATACTGAAGATTTCAGAAACATTAATAAAAGCATTGCAGTTGATACAGTAAATATTATAAAGGAATACATAAATAATGGTTACGAAGTTTTAGGAGTCATAGGCATTAATGAAAGTCCCACATGCAGCATCAATGGAGATAAGGGAATATTAATGGAAGAGCTCATAAACATGTTAAATGACGAGAATATCAAGATAAGTTATATGGACGTTCCAACTGATTATCACGATGGTAAAAAAGGCAAGAAGTTTATTGAAGAGATAAAAGGATTGGTATCAAATCTTCTTTAGCAATCAGTGGTTTATAATGTTTAATAAAATTTAAATGCATGGTATCTTGTGCCGTGCATTTATTTTTGTCAATTAGAAATATCTGCATAAGTGCAGAGATTAAATGGCTCGCTGGAATTAAATAAATTAAACATATCAGTGTAAGAAAAGTGTACGAGTTCATAAGCGTAACTTGACTTAATTTGCTGCATATATTATTATACAAATATCTCTTTGCACTGCATATAAATCTACGGTACAAACTGAACAGACGATAAACCCTAAAGGGTTTGTGGGGTCGGGCTGGAAACAGCAACAGATAGAATTTTAAACATCTGTGGGACAGTAAAATGTTTCATGGGTGTTTTTTTATACTTATTTGAAACATAGAAATTTGGATTTGCAATGCCATTGAGCTATCTTAACTATGCTAACAAGCAATTATGGAGGTAACTTATTATGACAGATCAAAAAAACTCAACACTACAAGGCTTGACAAGTGAAGAAGCCAAGAAGCTGCAGGAACAGTTTGGTAAAAATGTACTTGCAACTGAAGAAAAACAAAGCTTTATCAGCAAGGTATTACACATTATTGCAGAACCAATGTTTTTATTGTTAATTGTTGCATCAATTATTTACTTTATTTTAGGAGAACCTCGTGATGGGATGATTATGCTGATTTTTGTTGTAGGAATAATCAGCATAGAAATAATACAGGAATGGAAAACAGACAAAACATTAAATGCTCTCAAGGATTTGTCGGCCCCTCATGCAACAGTAATTAGAGACGGTATAGAACAGACAATCTTAAGTGAGAATTTAGTTCCTAATGATTTGCTGATGATCAGTGAAGGAGTTAAAATACCAGCGGATGGGGAAATTATTAAAGCAAGCGACCTTTGTGTTGATGAATCCTCTCTTACGGGAGAATCCGCAGGTGTATGGAAGGTAACTACAGAAAAAGCGGACAAAAGCAATGATGATTACTGGCGTAAAGATTACTGCTATGCTGGAACATTGGTTACTCAGGGAAGTGCAACAATTAAAGTTGAAAAAATTGGTGCTGCAACAGAGTATGGAAAAATCGGTTCTGATGTAGCAGCTGCTCCGGACAGACCTACTCCATTGGAAAAACAAACAGGCATAATTGTAAAGACATGTGCAATAATTGCAGGCATCTTGTTTTTGCTTGTTACTGCAATCACTTTTTTCAACATTCCTGACCATGTTTTTTCAGATAGAATTATTGAAAGTATTTTATCAGGCATAACTTTAGCTATGGCCATGATACCTGAAGAATTTCCTGTGATTTTGACGGTTTTTCTTTCTATGGGTGCATGGAGACTTGCAAAAAAACAATCCCTTGTTCATAGACTATCTTCTGTTGAGACACTGGGCGCTGTATCAGTTTTGTGTGTTGATAAGACTGGAACAATTACTATGAACATGATGGCAGTTAAAGATACCTGGGCTATAAACGGCGATACTGATAATCTGTGTGAAGTTATGGGGCTTGGCTGTGAAGTAGAAGCTTATGATCCGATGGAAAAAGCAATGCTTGCACATTGCAGAAAGCTTGGCATTTTTCAAGACCATCTGTTTGGCGGTGAACTCATTACTGAATATGCCTTTTCAAATGAAAATAAGATGATGGGGCATGTATGGCGACATGAGGGTGAGATTGTTATTGCAGTAAAAGGTTCGCCAGAAAGTGTATTGACAATATGCAGTTTGTCATGTGAACAGGTTCAGAAAATAGAGAAGAAAATAACTGAGATGTCGAAAGAAGGATTGCGGGTAATAGCCGTTGGCTTAATGAATCCAGAGAGTGAATCACATATTCCTGAGGATATTACTGGCTGTAATTTAAACTTCTTAGGTTTGATTGGGCTTGCAGATCCTCCAAGAGAATCAGTTAAAGAAGACATTAAGAAGTGCCTTGAAGCAGGCGTTAGAGTTGTCATGATTACAGGAGACAATGGGATCACGGCAAGTTCTATTGCAAGGCAAATAGGAATGGTTAACAGCGACAAAATCATCACAGGTGAAGAATTAAGCAACATGAGTGATAATGAGCTTGTAGAGCGAGTCAAGGATGCAAACATTTTTTCAAGAGTGTTGCCGGAACATAAAATGCGTATAGTAAAAGCATTTAAGGAAAATGATAAGATTGTTGCCATGACAGGTGATGGTGTTAACGATGCTCCTGCTCTCAAATATGCGGATATTGGAATTGCAATGGGCAAGCGCGGTTCTGAGGTTGCAAGGGAAGCTGCAGATTTGATTTTGATGGATGATAATTTCTCGACCATAGTTAATACTATTGAAGATGGAAGGAGAATTTACGATAATATCAAAAAAGCAATAGGATATGTGTTTTCAATTCACATTCCAATTGCATTTGCTTCGCTGCTTGCACCATTTTTAAACATCAGCCCTGCAAGTTTATTATTGTTGCCGGTGCATGTGGTACTTTTAGAGCTAATTATTGACCCGACCTGTTCAATTGTTTTGGAACGCCAGCCTGCTGAAAGCAATATAATGAAACGAAGACCCAGAAATCCAAAAGAAAAAATTCTTACTGCCGAAATATTGACTAAAAGCATTATCCAAGGACTGGCTATTTTTGCAGCTTCGTTTATTACCTATTTTGAACTTCTCAGGCAAAGTCCAGAAAATGCGCCATTGGCAAGAGCCATGGGACTTAGCACAATAATGATTGCAAATTTGTTTTTAGTTCAAGTGAACAGTTCAAATTATGATTATGTATTTATAACTATGAAGTATCTTGTCAAGGACAAGGTAATGTGGGCAGCTGTAGTATGTACGTTTATGGGACTCCTGATTATGCTGTATTCACCTCTTAACAGCATTTTAAGTCTCGCGCCTTTATCTTTGAGGCAATTTATCACAGCTGTAGGAATTGCAGCAATATCAGTTTTATGGTATGAAATTGCAAAATTTATAAAAATAAGAATTGGTAATAGAGCTAACAGTTAATATTAAGTTCAATACTTTTTAATAAATTATAGTCTTAGAGTCAGTCAATATATTTAATATAATAAAAATGTGGAATTAGTTTTCCACATTTTTATTGTTTAAATCTTCATATGTAATCATAGTTGTTAAAGTGTCTCCCAACTGAGTAAAAAAGCAGCAACCAAAGGAAGTTCATCTTTAGAGCAACTGTTAGAAATAAAACATGCAATTGCAGTAACAGTAGCAGCAAATTCGCATGATTGCATATTAACACCCCCCACTAATAATATTATCAGGAAATAAATATGTGCATGTTTCCTAATTTAATTAAACATTCAATGATAATTAAGAAAACTACATTAATAAGAATTTTATGCACAATTAAAATTAAAGTGTGTACATACACTAACTAAATATTTAAACATATGTTATTATGATGACAATAATCCGAGGTGATAATATGTATAATTATAATAATGTACCTTATTCAGACCAATATATGCAATGTTCCTCATATGGAATGGATTTTACCATGCCGGCCCTGAATACTGCACTTAATTTAATGAGGGAAGCAGTGCAGGGAGAGAGAGAAGATGAACTTAAATATAATTATTTAATTGAAGCTGCTCCTACTCAGGAAGAAAAAGATATAATTACTTCAATCAGAGATGATGAAAGGTTGCACAGGCAATGGTATAGGGAAATTTACAGGTATTATACTAATGAAGAAATCAACAGTACCAATAACGAAGGATTCATGGAACCGCAGTCATACATGGAGGGTATAAAAAGTTCAATTTTTGGGGAGCTTTCAGCCATGGAAAAATACCGCATCATAAGAGAGGGGCTACCTAGCAGATTTTTTAGAGATATAGTATTTAGAATACTGACAGATGAAATGAAACATGCAACTAAATACAACTATATTCTTAGCATAAACGGCTAAATGTAGTTGTTTAAGACACTTAATCACAAATATAATTTTAATAGTAACGCAAAAGAGACTTATCATTGAACCGCTTCATCTGATTATATTTTCCTTCATCAGGCGGTGCTCAATTTTAAGTCGTTTTTTTAATGGCATCAATTTTTCACAGGATATATTTACAAGCTAGGTCAAGTTTTATCCTTGCATAATTTTTCTATATAATTAATTTTTTAATGTTCATTAAAATGTCTTTTAAGTTAACAGCAAAGATTAAAACAAATAAAAATATTTCAATCAATATCCAATGAGGTGCTTCAAAAATCATAATAATGCTTTGTATCAACAGTATAAACGTATTAAATAACAGTTTTTTATTGCTGCAGTTTATTTTTATGAATTTTCTGGTGTTGAGAGCTCTTAGCACAAACACGGCAGCATAGCTTAAAAATGTTGCAAAACCAGCACCATTTACACCAAATTTCGGTATAAGAATTAAGTTTAGCATAATGTTGACCAAGGCACCAATAAATGTTGTTATAAGTGATAAGTTGCTTTTCTTTTCTACAAAATATATGCTGCCTAAAAATGTAGCCAAGCATGAATAAGAAGTTGCCATAACTAAAAACGGTACATAGCTCCAGGAAGCGTAAAAAGCATCAGAAACCAATATTTTTGTAATGGCTTTTACTGATAAAATCAAGACAGATGCAGAAATAAAAATCAGGGATGAATATGATTTAAAAACATTTGTAAAGAACTTTTCGCGATATTGCGCATCCTTTTCTGAAACTGCTGATAACTGCCATGCTTCTGAAAAAATGCTGGACAATAATGTTACAACTGTAGGAATTTTGTAAGAGATTGCATAAAGTCCATTTGCTTCAGCACCAAGCATGTAAGCTACAATAAATCTATCAGATACATTTGTAACCCACCAAAAAATAGTTGATGGAATCAGCGGTATTGAGTATTTAAGCATGTTTATTGGTGTAGATTTTTTCTTTTGTTTAAACTTTATAAATTTATACAACTTTGCAGTATAAAATAAAAAGACAACTGATAAAAAATCAGATGAAATAATCGCCAGAACATACCCGTTAATGCCGAGCTTTAATACTACAAGGTACAAAATGTTAAAAGAAATAGTTGTTATTGTGCTTAAAACACCTTCAAAGGCATACAGCCTCACTAGTTTTCTTGCTCTTATAAATTGTGAACATAATGTGCGAAGAGATGACATTAATACAAAAATATATATAAGTGCAGTATAATCTGATACATATTTTATTTTGGACAGTAAAGGTTCTAACAATAAGAATATTAAGAAACCTCCCAAAATGGTAAATAAACCTGTTGAAAAAACGTCAGATGAGTTATTGCTTTTATCTAGTCCAAATCTTATTACACCATTTGCTATTCCCAGAGATACAATCGGAATTAGCAAATTTGATGTTTGAACAATAAGATCCACAACTCCATAATCAGTATTTGAAAGTACTCTTGTATATAATGGCAACAGCAAAAAAACTAATATTTTTGAACTAAAGGTGCTGATACCAAATATGAATGTATTATAAATAAGGTTTTTATATTTATTCACTGTTGTTCTCCTAAGATTAATGCCTGAAAAATCCTTTATTATGATACAGCATAAACATGATAATAGCAATATACAAAAAAAGCGCGCATGCGCTTTTTTTATGGAATAATATTTTAAAATGATACTATAATTATATCAATGAATGGAGGACAACCATGTTACAAATAGCCATATTTTTATCAATAACTTATATAATTTATCTGATCTATGAAAAAAAAGCAAATAATAAGTATCTGTCCACATTCAAATTTATCATACATGTTAATGGTATAAGAGGTAAAACCAGCGTATGCAGACTTATTGATGCTAATCTTAGGGGTGCAGGATTCAGAGTTTTTACCAAGACTACAGGAAGCACACCTATTTTTATAGATACAAATGGCAAGGAGCATCTTATAAGAAGAAAAGGTACGGCTAATATAAAAGAACAGCTTAAAATAATAAAGCTGGCTTATTCGGAAAATGCTGAAATACTTATTATTGAATGCATGGCAGTAAATCCTGAGCTGCAAAAAATTTCTCAGAAAGAAATAGTTAAAGGAAATCTGAATGTTATTACAAACGTTCGTTATGACCATATTTTTGATATGGGAGAAAGCCTGGACAAAATAGCAGAAAGTCTTTCCAATACTGTTCCTGAAAATGGAATGCTGTTTACATGTGATGAGAATTATTTTGAGTATTTCAGCAATATATGCAGTAAAAACAACTCTGTAGCAATTCTTTGCAGGACGGATGAATTTATAGAAAATGAAAACTTTGCAGTAGCATATGAAATTGGAAAGATATTTGGTATTAACAGGGAAAATTTCTTGGAAAATATTCAGTATTATAAAGAAGACTTCGGAGCACATAAGTTATATGATTTATCAGGCAATATAAAATTTCTGAATTTGTTCTCAGTAAATGACCCGCAGTCTACAATAAATATACTTAAGAAATATACAAACACAGAAGACATTACTTTCATATATAATAACAGGTTGGACAGGCCAGACAGACTTCTTTTGTTTTCAAGATATTTTTTTAATAGTCTGTGCTATAAGAGAATTATTATAATAGGTGAAAATAGAAGCTTTGCAATAAGACATCTCAGAAAAGAAGGTTTTTTGAATGTAACGGAACTTCCTGACTGGCAGAATATAATTAATATTAAAGATTCAAAAATGATTGTGGGAATAGGAAATATAAAAGGCAGCGCATATGAACTAATAAATTATCTGGAAGAGGATAACAAATGAATGAGCTGATTATTGTTTCATTGATTGTAAGTATTATATTTTCTGATGTCACAAACATAATACCCGGAGGAATAATAATACCGTTTTACTTTGTGCTGCATATTTATGATCCTGTTAAAATAGCTGCAACAGTACTTACTTCTATTTCATGTGTGTTTTTTATTAAATTTTTGTCAAGATATACCATACTTTATGGCAGAAGAAAGTTTGCTATGTACATAATCACTGGCATAATAATAAAAATAATATTTACATATATATACTTTGGCAATACATATATGTTTTATAACCTGTCAATTACTATAGGATATGTAGTGCCTGGAATTCTCGGAAGAGTTATGGAACGCCAGGGTATCATAAAAACACTTGGGAGTCTATCTATAGTGGTTCTAATAATTGCAATAGTACAAATATTGTTAATGTAGATAAAAGACCGAATGGAGATAATTATGAATAAAAAATGCTGTTTGCTCATTGCTTTGTTTATAATTCTATTATCTGGATTTTTAATTTTGGAAAATAGCAAGGTTACTGCGTATTCCGAAGATTATGAAATAAAATTAGAAGCTTCAAGACTTACAGCACAATGCTTTGAAAAAATAAAACAACTAAAAATTAAAAAGAATATAAACATTGATAAGTCTACAGATATTAACCATACAGGTATGATTGGACAGGATTTTTCTGAAATAACAACTACACTTGGTAATCTTGAAGCAAAAAGAACATCAACAAATCCAAATATGTCAGCAGTTATAGTCCATATGTTTAATGAACTTAGATTGCAGCCCAAAGACACGATTGCTGTAAACTTTTCAGGATCATTTCCGGCTCTTAATATTGCTGTCATGTGTGCAATTGAAAAAATGAACTTAGAACCTATTATTATATCATCAATCGGGTCATCTACTCACGGAGCTAATGATCCTGAATTAACATATCTTGATATGGAGAATTATTTGTACAACGAAGGTTTAATAACTAACCGCAGTGAATACTTCTCTATTGGAGGGATGTATGATATTGGCCAAGAAATGAATCCTGAAATAAGGGATAAAATTGTGAAAAGGCTTAGGAATTATAGCTATAAGCTTTTATATGATGATGATTTGATACATAATATCAATGCAAGGTATGATATATATAACAGTGTCAATGATGTAAAATGTTTTGTAAATGTTGGCGGCAATGATGCTTCATTTGGAGATAGCAATGTGATGGTTTATGTTGATGGAGGTATAATTACTGAACTGCCAAATAAGGATGATTCTACGGGTCTCATTCAGCTTTTCTTAAAAGACAGTAAACCTGCAATACATATATTAAATATAAAAAGTCTTGCTGCTAAGTATGGTCTTCCGGTTGATCCGCTGCCACTACCATCTGTAGGAGAAGGTGGTGTATATAACACTTATAAATATAATAAAATTCTAGCAACAGTACTTGTTGTTGCAGCGTTTATGTTATTGTATGAGATTTATTTTATAAATAAAAATAATGAATAATTATTGAACATTAATTGAACCACTTTGCTTTTATTGCATAGTGGTCTTTTTATTAAATATATCCAACATAAAAGACAACTAATTATATTTGATGTGAAAGGACATGTTATTTTTTAGTCATGCATACAATTTAGTATAGCATCTATTACTTAAGAAATAAAAAATGGTGATTTAATTAATAAACTGTTTTAGAATTTTTTGCTATTACAAATTTATTTTAGGAGGTTGTAAAAAAATGAAACGTATTAGAAAATGTTTTATTATGTTTATTGCAATCCTAATGGTTGTGTCAACTTTTACCTCAGCCTATGCTTGTACGTCTATGGGAGTAGGTAAGGATGCATCTGTTGATGGATCAGTTATGGTTACACACACCTGTGATGGATGGTATGATCACCGTATTCAAATCATACCAGGCGGAAAACACACTGCAGGTGAAATGGTTGAAATTTATCGAGATCCTTGTAATGATACAAGGCCAAACAAAGTTCCTGAAAAAGTTGGAGAAATTCCTCAGGTTGAAGAAACTTATTCTTATTTTCATATCGGTTACCCATTTATGAATGAAAAGCAGGTAATGATGGGAGAGTTCACCTGGAGCGGCAGAGAAGAAGTCAGCAGTCCTCAGGGTTTGATGGTTATTGCAAATCTCGAACAATTAGCCTTGGCACGTGCTGCAACTGCAAGAGAAGCAATTGAGGTTATGGGTGCTTTGGCAGAAGAGTATGGATACTGCGATGGAGGTGAAACTCTTATTGTTGGAGACAAAAACGAAGTTTGGGTTTTCGAAGTTTGTGGTGGCGGTATGTTATGGGAGCCAGGCAGCGGAAAACCAGGTGCTCACTGGGCTGCTCAAAGAATTCCGGATGATGAGATGTTTGTAGGTGCAAACCGTTCACGTATAGGAGTTATTGATTTTAACGATAAGGAAAACTTCATGTATTCAACTGACATTACACAGCTCTCAAAGGAAATGGGATGGTGGAGTGAAGGTGAAGATTTTAACTATGCTAAGTTGTTTAATCCAGAGCCATACGGAAGTCCTTTCTATGCTGCTCGTCGTGAATGGCGTGTTTTCAGCTTAGTTGCTCCATCACAAAAATTCCCTACTCTTGATAGATATGAACAATATCCATTTTCTGTTAAGCCTGATCAAAAGCTTGCAGTGAAGGATTTAATGGATATTTACAGCGATCACTATGAAGGTACTCCTTATGATTTAACTAAGGGCCTTGCTGCCGGACCTTTTGGCAATCCAACAAGGTGGGGTGTTAAGGGTGATCAGAAGCCAGGTACTATAGGAGAAGACCGTCATGACTGGGAGCGTGCAATAGCCCTATACAGATGCTCTTATAGTTTCGTTTCGCAGAGCCGCAGCTGGATGCCTGACCCTGTAGGAGGGTTATTATGGTTTGGTCAAGATTCTCCTGACACAACTGTTTATGTTCCTATGTATTGTGGGGTTACTGAAGTTCCAGAATCATGGTCGTCAGGATTAAGACATCAATTCGATCCTGACAGCGCATGGTGGGCATTTAACTTTGTAAACAACTGGGCTAACCTGCGCTGGGATGCCATGTACACAGAAATTCGCGAAAAGAAGGCTAGCTACGAAGATGTGTTCTTTGCAGATCAGAGTGAGATAGAGACTGAAGCTGCAGAGTTGTTTAGCAAGAATCCTTCTGAATCTGTCAGATATCTTACAAAATACACCAATGATGCTATGAACACAGTTGAAGATGGTTGGTGGGAATTTGCCTGGTACTTGGTAGGTAAATACTACGATGGTATGTCCATTAACGAAGATGGTTCTTCTACTACACTGGGTTATCCAATGGCATATCTTGAGGCTGTAGACTATGCATCAACAAGTGTTAATGACTATGCCATGACCCAAGGTGAAGTTCAGGAACCTGAGGCTGTTCCAGAAGAAGCTCCTGCACCGGCAGAACCTGCTGCAACTCCAGAGCCTCAGCAGCCAGAGAAAAATAACACGGCACTTGTAGTAATTCTTGTTGCCATTGTTATTGCAGCAGCATGGTTTGTAATTAGTAAAAAACGTAAAGTAGACTAACAATCTAGAAGTATAATACAATTAAATGACAACGGCTTGTTACCGATATGCGACAAGCCGCTTTCATGTTACTTTTAATTAAGGAGATGCAAAAATGAAAAAGCTAAATATTTTAATTACTATAACGGTACTTGCTGTAATGATTATGATGACATCATGCAGCAACAATACAACCGAACCTTCTGACAACACAGTAACTGAAAAACCATCAGCAGAGGAACCTGTATCTGAAGAACCTGCATCAGAACAGCTTAAATCTGACATTACTCTGGAAGGTCCTTTCATTGTCACTACATGTGGTCAAAGCCCAGGTGCTGTCATGATGAACATGGTTGCTGTTCAAGCCGGACTTTCGTCAGTAAATGACAACAACTTGAATGCAGATAGTCTTAAGGCTGATGAATATAAGACACTGATAGTTACAACCGGCACAAGTATGAAAGGTATGGGGGCAGCAGGTACAGATGTTAATGCTGAAATTGAAAGATGTGTTTCTGTCATTAATGCTGCTAAAGAAGCAGGGTTGACAATAGTAGGTGCCCACATAGAAGGAATGGCTCGTCGTACAGATAGTGCTGATGCAGCTTCAATTGAAGCTGTTATGGAGCTGGCTGATGTTATTCTGGTTATTGAAGAAAGTGACAGTGATGGTTTCTTTACAAAATATGCAGAAGATAACAACAAGCAGATTATAAAGGTTGAAAATACCCTTGCAATTTCTTCGGTCCTAAAATAGTATTTCTGTCTTGAAATATTATTAGTTACAAATAGATAATAGAAAGGAAGTATCTAAAGTGACAATGTTACAACATTCACTGCTAGTATTGGTCTCCATTGCAATTGTATTTGCCATAGCTAAAAAATTTAGGCTGTCAACTGAGATTTCCATGCTTACTGCAACTATAGCAGCAATTTTGGTACATGTTATACTACCTTCCGGTGAAGATCCGCGTTCTACACTTTCATTTTTAGAGCTGATCAGACACTTAGCTGAGGGTACGGTAACATATTTTGATGTTTGTTTAGTCTTCCTTACAGCCACATTTTTTATGACTCTTTATAAAGAATCTGGAGGTGTAGCATACATAGTCAGGCAGATTGTTAAAACATTCTTTGCTCACCGAATAATATGCTTGTTATTGTTAACATTTGTTATGCTTATTCCAGGGGCTATAACCGGGTCTGGTGCCACAACAGTTTTAACTGTTGGTGGACTTGTAGGTGCAGTATTGGCAGCAATGGGAATTTCAGAAGATAAAAGGGTTGCATTGATTTTTATTCTTGCTGCTATGAGTGCAGCATGCCCGCCTATAAACCTCTGGGCAATGATGGCCGCTGCAGGTGCTAATATGCCATTTGTTGGTTTTACAATCCCACTTGCTTTTTTATCTATTGCCGGTGCGCTCTTTGCCACATTTTATCTGGCAGGTCGAGGAAAGTTGGTTGATCTGGAAAAGACACTTGCAAAACTTCCTGAAGTGCCTGCAGGATGGAATGGAGTTCGAGTTATTATTCCTTTTATAGTCTTGATAGGCATTGTATTGGCAGGAAGAATTTTGCCTTCTAATTTTCCTGTTGTAGGATTACCATTAATATTCATGATTTCTGCCGGGACAGTTCTGCTTGTCAGTCCAAAAAGAATTAATGTATTTAATGTGGCAGTTACAACTGTGACAAATCTTAAAGGTCTTGTAGGAATCATGGTAGTAGTAGGCATGCTAAATCAAATTATGACTCTTACAGGAGCCCGTGGATTGCTTTCACTGGCAGTTGTTACACTGCCAATCACTGTACTGTTCGGAACATTATGGCTTATTCTTCCTGTTGCTGAAGGTGTTCTCCAATATGCTGTTGCACCATTGTTTGGTGTTCCGCTCATAATGCTTTTCAATATGTTAGGCTATGACCCTGTAATTGCTTTATCTACATGGGCAGTAATGCTTCCTTTAGGCGATTGCTTACCTCCTACTGCTGTTGTAGGAAGAGCAGCAGTGATGGAATTGGAGTACAAAGGTGGCTATTACAGGGATTTTGTTAAAACTGCTCTGGTCCCGATGTTCTTTATACTTGCGCTATGTACCATCACAATGATTTTTTGCAATGAGTTCGGCGCAATTATTGGAGGTTAATTATGAGTACACTTCAAGCAATTAATTCAATAATAACTGTAGCATGCTATCTAAGCAGTGCATTTTTTCTGGCTGCTATTGTCAAGGTTTTTATCAAGACACGAAACATACAGGATGCAATTTTGTACAGCATAATAATGATTCCGTTTGTATTGCGTATTTTGCGCCTTAAGTAAAGGAGATTTGATTATGAAAAATATTAAATTTATAAAGGTGCTTATCATTGTTGTTGTATTTTGTGTCATTGGCATATCTGGATGGCTGTTTAGAGAGCATCGTACATTTAAGGAACCCGTTGTAGTAAGCGAAAATGTTACACATGTAAAGAAGCTCAGCGACTATTCTGATGTTGTAAAGGGCACAGTCAATGATTGTAATGTATACATATTTGACAGCGGAGTTAAAGGCGGCACAATGCTCATGTTTGGCGGTTCTCACCCTGAAGAGCCTGCAACAAATATGTCGGCGCAGATTTTCACGGAAAACCTGAATGTGACTCAAGGCAAGATAATTATAATTAATAGGATAAATACAAGCGCATCCACATGTACGCGTATGGGTGAAGCGTATCCTCGTTTTTATCATGTGAATACTCCTTGGGGTGAAAAGACATGGAGATATGGGGACAGAACTGCAAATCCTCTTGATTCTTGGCCTGACCCTGAAGTCTATATACATTATCCCAGCGGTCAAAACCTGGCCTATGTGGATATTCGCAATATCAATCGTAATTGGCCCGGCAAGGCTGACGGTTTGTTAACTGAACGTACAGCTTATGCTGTAATGAAACTTATTGAGGCTGAAGGTGTTGATATGACACTTGACTTTCATGAAGCTGAGCTTGAATATCCGGTTGAGAACACAATCGTAACCCATGAAAAGGGTAATGATGTTGCTGCAATGACTTCTATGTTGTTAACATCACAAGTGTTTGACGTGCCAATAGGCATGGAATTTTCTCCAAAGGCATTACATGGTCTTAGCCATCGTGAAATAGGTGATTACTCTGAAGCAGCTTCATATTTGGCTGAAGTTGCAGAACCGATGCTTGATAGAATCAGGGGCATAACAGATGAAGAGTTGCTTATGTCTGGCAAAGACCGTTTTGTTATGAAAGCCGGAGAACATGGTTTGCTTTACGCACCAATTGACGAGAATGGCTGGCCAATTGATAAACGTGTGGCACGACATGTGGAGACTGCAAAAACCATTATACAGGTAAATAACATGGTTCGTCCTGAGCAGACCATACTATTTGATGGAATTCCCAGCTATGAGGATATGCTGACAGGCATAGGCGCTTATTATAATAATCCTTCCACTGCACATCAAAACCTTGTTTATTACGACTAAGAATTAAAAAAACTGTTCTTGAAATTTAATATTTAATGCAGTCTTTGTTATAAAAGCCTTCTACGATGTCATCATAGAAGGCTTTTTAAATATCTAATTTACAGTATTTTTCCTGCTGGTTCTCGAATATCTAGTTTAACCCTAAGCTTTTCAAGCATATCTTTTGTCATGGATTGTAGGTCATATTTTGGATTCCAGTCCCATTGTTCTCTGGCAGTTGAATCATCTAAAGAATTTGGCCATGAATCTGCAATTTCTTGTCTTATAGGATCAACATCATAGAGTAGCTCAAATTCAGGTATGAATTTTCTTATGGAATCAGCCAATATCTCAGGGTCAAAGCTCATGGCTGTGACATTATAAGCATTGCGGTGCATCAGTCTTTGAGGATTTGCCTCAATTAAATCAATAATAGCACTTAGCGCATCCGGCATATACATCATATCCATATAAGTTCCTTTTCGGATAAAACTGGTGTATTTTTTGTTTTTTAAGGCGTCATAATATATGTGTACTGCATAATCCGTGGTTCCGCCGCCGGGCAGCGTCTTGTATGATATAAGCCCCGGGAAACGGACACCCCTAGTGTCAACACCGAATTTTTTATAGTAATAGTCACATAACAGTTCACCTGCTGCTTTTGTTACTCCATACATGGTGTTGGGTCTTTGAATTGTTTCTTGCGGAGTGTTGTCCTTAGGTGTTGAAGGACCAAATGCAGCAATGGATGAAGGTGTGAATACCATACAATTTTTTTCTCTGGCTGTTTCCAGGACGTTGTACAGTCCGTTCATATTTATATTCCAGCATTGCTGGGGATCTTTTTCTCCTATTGCTGACAGAATGGCAGCAAGGTTTACAATTGTGTTTATTTTGTGTTTATCTACGGCATTTGACAATGTTACAGGGTCATTGATATCAATGATTTCAAATGGCCCGGATTCAATCAGCTCTTCATGACCTTTCTTCATACTTCTGTTACTAGCCACCACATTGCTTGAACCGTAAATTTTACGCATTTCGGCAGTTAATTCGGAACCTATTTGTCCCAATGCCCCTGTTATTAATATTTTTCTCACCATATACCTCCCATATTAATTACATAATATTATGCTATAACTAAATAAATATATTCAGAATAAATCAAATTGACAATTATTAAAATTTCTATCATAGACTAAAGTATTTTTTAATAACTCTCATATTATATATATCCATTATTCTATTAATTTAAACTGATTAAAGAATAAAATAATAATGCGGAGCATATTTGTGTGAGTTTTACTTAAATTAAAATGAAGTTTAATTGATGAACGTAAATTTTTCTATACTATTTTCAAATTATGCTTTTTAATTTTGCGATAAACATTTGATAAATTTAGCTTTAGTATTTGTGCAACCTTTGATGGCGATTTATGCTGTGTCAAAAGGTTGATTAATAACTGTTTTTCACATTCATCCATATAAGAATTTAATGAAAAGGTTTCAGTATCCTGTATAGGTATATCTGTAACTGATGGCAGGTTTGTCTGTGAAACTGTGCTCATGCCTTCATTTTCAATTTGTATCAGAAGTTCTTTCGGAACAGTTGAAATCAGCAATTCTGTATCAGGGGAAGATATAATCAGCCTCTCGACAAAATTTCGCAGCTCTCGCACATTCCCAGGCCATTCATAAGAAAGCATTGAGTTTAATACAATTTCATCCAATGCCTTTACACAGCTGTATTTTTTGCAGAAATACTGCATGTAAAACAAAGATAATGGAATTATATCTTCTTTGCGCTCGCAGAGCGGCGGAATATAGACTGATATTACATTGATACGGTAAAATAAATCCGAACGAAAGAGTTTTTGGCTGACAAGAGTTTGCAGATTCTCATTTGTAGCGCATACCAGACGAAAGTCTATTTCTTTTGGAACAACAGATCCCAGACGTGTTACTTGTTTGGTTTCAAGTACACGCAGCAGTTTTGCCTGAAGCCCAAGGGGCATGGAGTTGATTTCGTCTAAAAATAAGGTGCCACCGTTAGCTGCTTCAATCAACCCTTCTTTTCCGGAAGAAGCTGCTCCACTGAATGCACCTTTTTCGTACCCATATAATTCAGATTCTATGAGGTTTTCTGGAATTGCAGCACAATTCAATACAACAAATGGCCCTTTATTACGGAGGCTGTTCTGATGAATATATTTTGTTAAAACTTCTTTACCAACACCTGAAGGTCCGGAAATTAATATGGAGGCGTCAGTCTTTGACACTTGAAACAGCGTTTCAAGCAGTTGCTTCATTTGAGGACTTTCAGATACAATATCAAATTGCTGAGCCTTGGGATTCACTAAATGGCTTGTAATGACATGTCGATTTAACACGCCGGATTGAATACGTTTGCTTGTTTTTTCAATGGGTTCTTGTGTGAAAAAAATATATTTAATTGAGCCATCAGAATTAAAGGTTGGATTAGCAGTAGTAAGAAAATGATATGTTTTATTAAATATTATATCATTAATTGTGACAATAGTAGTCACAGGTGCATTTTTCTCTATAACCATCTCATAAACGCTATACGTCAGGTATCCCTGCTCTTTAAATTTCGGAATAGACATCCCCTCATAACTATCCCTTGATCTATTAAGAATATTACAATATTCATCGTTAACGTATAGATAATTACCTTGTGCGTCCAACACAAAAATGCCAATATCTATATTTTCCAGCACTGTGGTTAAAAACTCATAATTACTTTCCATAGAAATCTCCTATTATGATAATTTGAATTAATTATATTATTAAATTTGCAATATCGCAAGAATAAAATGCACAAATGCAAAAATTTGCGTTGTTGCGAAATAATTTTGCGATTTAAAAACAAACAATTTTGAATTTACAAATTACTTCCTTAATGATTTCGTTCGAATTACAACATTTTAAAATAAAAAAATACACCTATTAAAAAATAAATCAAATTGGCATTATAGTTGCTATCAATAAGTTGTATTAAAATTTGAATGAAATAAAGGAGGTTAATATTATGAGAATTGCTATTGTAGGTTGTGGAGCTATGGGCACAGTCCTGGGTGCATTTTTGACCAAGAATGGATGTCCTGTAGATTTTATCGATAACTACGAAGATCATGTAAAAGCATTGAATGAAAAGGGTGCTCATATTATTGGAAAGGTTGACTTTACGGTTCCTGTCAAAGCATACACACCTGACAAAATGGAAGGAATTTACGATATTGTCTTTTTGTTTACTAAGCAAACAGCCAATGAAGTTATTCTTCCTCAGTTGATTTCTCATCTTGATGAGAACAGCACTGTTTGTACTCTTCAAAACGGTGTACCGGAACCTTTTGTAGCAAAGTATGTTGGTGAAAACCGAACAATAGGCGGTGCAGTATTATGGAGTGCAACATTTTCTGCTCCAGGCGTCTCAGAATTGACTCAGGATGTGAGCAATCTTGATCACTTTTTTGATATCGGAGAAATCAATGGAAAAGTTACGAATCGTATCAAGAAAATAGCAGAGATTTTGAATCATATGGGTGCAACATCTGTGTCAGATAACCTTATGGCTTCCAGATGGGGCAAGCTGGTTAACAACGCATGCGTGAGCGGCATGTCTGCTGCCTGCGGATGTACATTTGGTGAAGTTATGCAAAATGAAAAAGCAAGAGCTTGTGTGAGCTACTTAGGTCGCGAGGTTATAGTTTGCTGTGAGGCAGAAGGCTATGAATTGCCACAACTGGTTTTGGGTCTGTCTCCTGCTTCTTTATCACTTAAAGATCAAGAGCAATTTAATGAAAATCAGCAGATGTTCATATACATGTATTCTTTCGCTCCAGGCGCTAAGGCAAGTATGCTTCAGGATTTGGAAAAAGGCAAGGTTACGGAAGTTCAAATGATTAACGGCTATGTTTCAGAAATAGGCAAAAAGCACGGAATCCCAACTCCATTTAACGATACTGTCATCGAAATTGTTAAGAAAATCGAAAACAAGGAATTACCTTTGTCTATCGATAATTTGCAATACTTTAAAGATGATTGGTTCACTTACCAGATGTACAAAGTAAAATAGTGTAAATTTACATTTGCAAATATTTTATAGATAAAAATGAATTTAGGAGAATTAATTATGAATGACAAAGTAATAATTTCATGTGCTTTAACAGGTGCACTTACACCAAAAGAAAAGAATCCGGCTGTTCCATATACACCTCAGGAAATAGCTGATGCAGCTTATGCTTGCTGGCAGGCAGGTGCTGCTGTTGTACATCTTCATATGAGAGATGATAATGGCATTGGAACTATGGACAAAGAAAGATTTAAAGAAAGTGTTCGCTTAATAAGAGAACATAAGGATTGTGATGTAGTTATAAACTGCACATCTTCCGGTGGTTTTGTTACAAATGAAGATGACAGGATGACTCATTTTGTCGAAGTTCCTGATATTGAAATGGGTTCATTCGATATTGGTTCCTTTAACTGGGGTGATACTTTTGTATTTGATAATAATCCTTCTTTCTTAAAAAAGCTATGCCATGTTTATAATCAATATGATGTTAAACCGGAAGTAGAGATATTCGATTATGGAATGCTTGGAAATGCTAAACACTACATTGAAAAAGGATATATTAAGAATCCAATGTGGTGTCAATTGGTTCTTGGTGTTTTAGGAGGAATGGATGCTACAGTTGATAATTTATTATACTTAGTCAGACATTTGCCGGAAAATGCTGTATGGTCTGCAACAGGAATCGGAACCGGACATCTTCCAATAATGTATGCAGCTTTAGCATTAGGCGGTCATATACGTGTTGGTCTTGAGGATAATCTATATATGTCTCGCGGAGAGAAAGCAACAAATCCATTGATGGTTGAAAGAGCTGTAAGAATTGTCAAGGAATTTGGAAAGCAACCGGCTACTCCTCAAGAAGCACGTGAAATTCTTGGTGTTAAGACATTTGTTCGATAATTTATCTTATTTACATTTTAGTAAGGTATGTGTATACCTGCTGATAAATTAAAAATTTAGGAGGCAATTATGAATAATAAAAGGGATGCTATGATAGTGGCGTATGGACGTTCACCGCTGGCTAAAGCATTTAAGGGATCTTTCGCAAAGACTCATCCCATAGAATATGGTGCACAGACACTGAAAGGTGTCATAGCAAAACTGCCTGGCTTTGATCCGAAAGTTGTTGATGACGTCATTGTAGGATGCGCTACACCGGAAAAATATACGGGGTATAATATAGGCCGTTTGATAGCTCAGCGTGCAGATTTGCCTGATTCTGTCCCGGGTCAAACAGTGAACAGGTTTTGTTCATCCGGTCTTCAGAGTATAGCCACAGCTGCAAATGCCATTATAGCAAATCAGATGGATGTGATAATAGCCGGCGGCATTGAAATGATGACTGATATGAACATGTTACATCCCCAGGAATATCAGGATGTGCTGTTGGCAGAACAAGTTCCCGGAACTTATATTTCTATGGGTTTAACTGCTGAAAATGTTGCAAAACGGTATGGTATTACAAGACATGATATGGAAGTTATGGCTGTAGAAAGCCATAAGAAGGCAGCTGCTGCTCAAGCGGCAGGAAAGTTTATTGATGAGATTATTCCAATAACAGTAAATACAGAAATTGGACAGATTGTTGTGACTCAAGATGAAGGCATTCGCCCAAATACAAATATAGAAGACCTGGCTGCACTTAAAACACCATTTAAGGAAGACGGAGCAGTAACTGCTGCTACATCATCCCAGATGACTGATGGTACTGGTTTTGTTGTATTGATGGCACGTGAAAAGGCTGAAGAACTTGGCTATACTCCTGTTGCAAAGTTTGTATCATTTGCTGTGGATGGTGTTGCTGCTGACGTCATGGGTGTAGGGCCAATTGTTGCTGTTCCTAAAGTAATGAAGAAAGCAGGGCTCACTTTAGATGATATGGATGTAATTGAAATTAATGAAGCATTTGCATCACAAGCAATTGCTTGCATACGTGAACTTAAGATGCCTTTGGAGAAAGTTAATCCAAATGGTGGGGCTATGGCTCTTGGACATCCGCTTGGTGCTACCGGAGCAATACTTACCTGTAAGGCGCTATCAGAACTTAAACGAATAAATGGCAGATATGCACTTATCACCATGTGTATTGGCGGTGGAATGGGTGCAGCCAGCATTTTTGAAATGGAGAATACTAAATAAAAAGACTTAAATATTCAAACTTGGGATTATGGGCAAAAATTAAGGAGGCATATGATGATATTTTATAACAGAGTTGCAGTTGTAACAGGTTCAACTCAAGGCATTGGACTTGCAATAGCAAAAAGGCTTGCAAAAGAAGGAGTAATAGTTGTAGTAACCAGCAGAAATATAGATAAAGTTAATGAAGCTGTTGATGAGATAAAAAGCGAGGGAGGAGAAGCATTTGGACTTAAATGCAATGTGACAAACAGAGAAGAAGTTAAAGCACTTGGGGAAAAGGTAATGGATAAATACGGACGAATTGATATATTAGTCAACAATGCAGGGATAACCAAAGATTCATCTTTTAAAAAGATGACTGATGAACAATGGGATGAAGTGCTTGATTCTGATTTGAAGTCTGTATTTATAGTTACACAGGAACTAAGCAAATATATGGAGTTAAACAAATATGGCAGAATCATAAACTTAAGTTCAGTTGTTGGTCTTTCAGGGAACTTTGGACAAGCAAATTATTCAGCAGCAAAGGCAGGAATAATTGGATTTACTAAGACATTATCCATGGAGCTAGGGAAAAAGGGAATTACTGTTAATGCCATAGCACCAGGTTTTATTGAAACAGCCATGACACATGAAATTCCTGAAAATATCAGGACAGAAATTATTGCAAGCATTCCAGTTGGCAGGACAGGGGAACCTGAAGATATAGCAGCAGCTATGGCATTCCTTGCATCTGAAGAGGCTGGATTTATAAGCGGGGTTACACTCAGTGTTAATGGAGCAATGTATAGAGCGTAGAAAAAATAGGACATATATTAAGTATTTGTATTTTTGAATTCTTCAACATACTTGAAATAAAAATAAATTCACAGATAAATTATAAATATCAAAATTAGTTTTAATATCAAGTTAATTTAGAGAAATTGAATAGAAGTTCATCCTTCAATTTCTTTAAAAATAAAAAATTAAAGGAGAAAAAACATGAATACACTAGGAATTATTGGTCTTTTATTAGCTGTAATGGTACTTGCTGTTGGCGCATACAAAGGATTTGGTGCCCTTGCATCTACACTGATCGCATCTCTTGTAGTAATACTTACAAATGGAATAGGTATATGGCAGGGATTTTCAGAATTTTATATGAATGGTTACGTAGGTGCTTATTCGGGTTATTTCTTGTTATTATGTTGTTCAAGCATGTACGCTAGTTTTATGAATGAATCTGGCTGTGCAACATCTATTGCGTATCAGTTTATTGACTGGTTCGGAAGGGCAAGAGTGTTACTTGTTTGCTATGCGATTACTGTAGTGCTGACCTATGGCGGTATAAGTTTGTTTGTCGTTATATATGCTTTGGCACCAATTGCGTACACGCTATTTAGAGAAGCAAATTTGCCACGACATTTAATAGTAGCTGCAACAGCGGCTGGCTCGTCGACACTTACAATGACTTCTCTTCCGGGAACGCCAGCGCTTACAAACGTTATTCCTACACAGTTTTTGGGGACGACATTAACTGCAGGTCCTATTTTTGGAATTATTGCTTCAATAGCATTTATTGTAATGACGTTGTTTTATTTTAATTACGCTGAAAAGAAAGCAAGAGCTAATAACGAATGCTGGATAAACCCTGTAGGTTTTGATATTGCAAAGAATGAAGCTGAGAGTCGCAGCATGCTGCCATCATCTTTTATAGCATTTTTACCGATAATAATACTGCTTGCTATACTTGTAGTGGGAAGCAGATTTGGGCTTAATTCCACCATGCTTGCTACGGGAGCTATGTTAGTTGGTACTGCGGTTGTATTTGCTCTAAACTTTGATAAATTCAAAGGGAAAAGTATTAAAAAGATACTATCCTCCGGATTAGAAGGCGGTATAGGAGCTATTGGGGGATTTGCAGCAGTTGTTGCTTTTGGTGCAGTTGTATCAAAATCTCAAGCTTTTGCATCAATAGTTGAATGGGTATTAAGCTTAAAAATGAATCCATATACACAAGGTGTTGTTGCAACGGGCGTAGTATCTGCTATAACAGGATCATCATCAGGTGGATTAAAAATAATGTTTGGTTCATTTACGGATAGCTTTTTAGCTTCAGGTGTGAACCTGGATCTATTACACCGTTTGGTAAGTATTGCTGCCGGTGCATTAGATACCTTACCTCATTCACCAGGAATATTCTTGACACTTGCAGTACTTGGGCTTACTCACAAGGACGCATACAAACATGTATTTGTTACAACTGTAGTAATACCTACTATTATTACATTAGTATCCTTAGTGATATTAATCATGTTTTTCTAAAGGTCAGAAAAATTTAATCATGTATTGCTAAGATAAAATACTGCGATGTGTCAGATACATCGCAGTATTAATAACATTATAAATTTATACTTAATAAAATCAACAAGTTTTTAGGAGGAAAATATGGACTGGTGTAATGAATATAAACAAAAATTAATGAATGCAGAAGAAGCAGTCAGACTTATTAATTCTGGGGAGAGAGTTTATGTCGGTACTAGTTCCAGTGTAGCCTTTGAATTAATGAAGGCGTTGTGGGATATGCGAGAAGAGCTTGAAGACATTGAGATAACAAGCAGTCTGGTACTAAAACCAACGTCATTATATGATGAAGTTGAAGGGAATCCATTTGCATTTGGAACCTTTTTTATGGGAGTTGAAGAAAGAAAGGCTAGAGACAATGGGTTGAAGCTAAACTTCACATCGGTTCATCTCAGTCAAATTGACAGCTGGTGCAATGAAGTTGCACGACCAGATGTATGCTTGTTTGACGTTTCAGAACCGGATGAGAATGGGTATATGTGTTTTGGCCCATCGGGCATTGCACTTCACAAATACCTGAAGGAAAATGCGGATAGGGTGATTGTACAATCTAACAAGCAGACACCATACATATTCGGACAAAATAACCTGATTCACGTTTCTGAGGTAGATGCAATAGTTGAGGTGGATGATACGCCGGCAACTTTAGCAAATCCAGAAATCGACGAAGTAACAAAAATACTTTCAAATATCATTGTTGACCAGGTTCCGGATGGTGCGACTATCCAGCTTGGACTGGGCTCGCTTTCAACTGCAATAGGATTTGGACTTCTTAATAAAAACGATCTTGGAATCCATTCTGAATTGTTGAGCGAACCAATGATGCAATTAATGATTAATGGAAATGTTACAAACAAGTACAAAGGATATATGGATGGAAAAAGTGTTTTTGGATTCGCTCTTGGATCAACTAAATTATACCAATATCTGAACAAGAACGAAAATGTTTATGGTGCAGAATTTCCATTTGTTAATGATCCGAGAAATATTGCAAAAAATAAGAAAATGATTTCAATTAATTCCACAATGGCCTTTGATATATTTGGCCAAGCAGCATCTGATTCATTTGGATGGAAACAACAAAGTGCTACAGGTGGACAACTGGATTTCGTAAGAGGTGCCCAGTGGTCGGAAGGCGGTAAGTCAGTTATTGCAACTACTTCAAGCTTTATAAAAAATGGAAAAAGAATTAGCAAAATAGTAACTTCACTTCCAGCGGGAACAGCAATTTCAACACCTAGGTCTGATGTTCAATATGTTGCTACTGAGTACGGATGTGTCAATTTAAAGATACTGAATATGTCAGACAGGGTAAAGGCAATGATTAGTCTTGCTCATCCGGAATTTAGGGATCAGCTCACGGAGGATGCTAAAAAGTTTAATCTTATATGATTTATAAATATATTCTTTTAAATGTAAGTCACATTGGGGGTATTTAATGATATAAAAAAGTACGTAGCTGTAACAAGAGCTACGTACTTCTATTCTAAAATTGAGCAATATAAAAATTGATAAATCATCATATCAACTGCTTTGTTATTTTAGCTTGGAATTATCGTAATTGTATGGAATGCTGGTGCCAACTGTTACATCTTCGATTTTTTCAATTATAAGCCAATCATCCATGTTGCTCTGATGATCAAAATTTAATGGAGCTATTTCTTCAACATTATCAAATTCAACAAGACAAAGACATTTTTTGTTCCATCGTTCAACTTGTTTTGGAGATAAATTTAATTTGGATTGATTTTTGTTTATTATTTCCAAGGATTCTTCTGGAGTAAGTTTAACGTAATTTTGTACTGAAGTTACTGTTGCTTTAGCAGTTATTAATCCGGTTCCTTTTTTCATGAAATACAACTCTTCGCCTTCAAACACTCTGCTGTGGGGTATTTTTCTTCCTGCAGCACTTCTGATTACCATTTGTTTTGACTTGTTTAATATTTTTTCTAATACTTTTTCCTTATCATCACAATATACTAAATGTACCATAATTCCTCCATGAGCGTTATTAAACAATCATCTGTTTAATACAAAAATACCCGTTATGGCATAAATTGTCAATATAATTATGTTTAGGCAGTTACTTTGTTCACACAATTAGAATTTAATGGTATAATATTTTATATTTATAAAAGCATAATAAGATAATTTAAATATAGAGAATCAAAGAAGAAAGCTGGTAAAAATTTGTCCCTTAAAATAGTTAAAAGGGGTTTTGACCCTGACGATATTAAAAACTTTTCACCGGAAAATATAAAGAAACTTAAAATTGCCCAGGAAGAGGTTCAATGGCTGTTGGACAGGGGGTATAAAATAAAACCAATCATTGAGCTTGTGGGCAATCACTATCAATTTTCTTTAAGAGCAAGAACAGCTCTTCAAAGAACCACATCCTCAACTGTTGAGTGTGAAAAAAGAAAATTTACCATGCTTTCATTGGATCATGCTAAGGAAGGATGCATATTTATTGATGGGTTCAATTTGATTATAACCTTGGAAGTTGCTTTGTCTGGAAGTCCTGTATTGCTTGGCAAGGACGGAGTTTTAAGAGACTTGGCAGGACTTAGGGGTACATATAAATTAATAGATAAAACTGATATTGCATTAGAACTCATAGGAAAAACATTAAAAGAATTATCAGTTCCTAATGTTAAATTTTATTTGGATTCTCCTGTTTCAAATTCAGGAAGACTGAAAAGCAGAATATTAGAGTGCTCAAAATCATGGAGAATACCGGTTGATGTTGAGCTTATATCAAATGTTGACGCTGAATTGTCACATATGGAGAGGGTAGTAACAGGAGATTCAATAATATTGGATGAATGCAAAAGCTGGTTTAATTTATCAAGAAAAATTGTTGATGATTACATACAAGATGCCTGGATTGTAGATTTACACTGATTTAAAATACAAATCTTACATGGCATTTAACCTGTAATATTTTAAAGTATAAAGAGAAAATAAGAGAGGAATTTATGAAATCTTTAATTGTTTATTGTTCTGAATACAAGAGCAATACTGAAAAAATTGCACGAATATTTGCTGAGAAAACAGATTGTGAGCTGATTAATATCAGGAATGTTATGGATGTTAGTGATATTAATACTGAAAACTATAATCTGATTGGGTTTGGTTCTGGAGTATACAGGGAGAGTATTTCACCAAAGTTGATTAAGCTGGTTGACAAATTGAATCTGACAGGAAAAAATGTATTTGTTTTTTCAACTAGCGGAGCTGGGATGAAATATTATAACAATAGTTTGATAAAGCTTTTGGATAAAAAAGCAGCAATAAACAGAGGCAGCTTTGCATGTAAAGGAAGCTTTAATGCAAGGGAATTTACAGATAAAAAGATTTTTGAATTCATGGAAAAATTATCAGAAGGACATCCTAATGATAGAGATTTAAAAAAGGCAGAAAAGTTTATTACAACAGTATTGGATTCGCTTTAAACCATGTTTTTTATACTACACCTTCAAACACAATTATAATATTATAATTGTGTTTTTTATATCCAAACATATATGCCTGTCAAATATCCAATCCATGTAATTTTAAAATTTTATGTACATATACTGTAATACATAAAATTTTAGGGGGATGTTGTGGCAAACAGGGCTTTAGTTATTTCATTATCTTTAATAATGCAGCTTTCAATTTATACCGTCCAGGACGTAGATGCTAACATTAATAATGACACTGCAGATTATAGCATGAATCAAGAGTATAGTGAAAGCTATGATCAGCAGACTGATATATTAGAATTTGAAACTGAGAATTTAATAACAACTGATGAAAGTCTCCAGAATTTGGAAATTGAGAAAATAAAAACTGACGTAAAGCAAGAAAACAAAAGAGAAATTGATCCGAACAAGCCAATGATAGCTTTGACATATGATGATGGTCCATCCAAGTACACTAAAGAAATTCTGGATTTATTGAAGGAAAATAATTCTGCTGCAACTTTTTTTGTTTTAGGGTCGCAGGCAAGCAAGTATGAAGAGACTGTTAAACAAATGATTGAAAATGGAAATCAAATTGGAAATCACAGCTATGACCACAAAAGGTTGACTTTGTTAAATGATGAAGAACTATATGACCAAATAAATAAGACTGACAATTTAATCTATGAGATAGCCATGTACAGACCTTTTGTAATGCGGCCGCCATATGGCTCAACAACCGAGGCTTTAAAAGAAAAAATTCAAAAGCCAATTATAAACTGGTCAATAGATACCCGTGACTGGGAAAGCAGGAATGCAGAAACAATCACACAAATTATTTATGAAAATGTAAAGGATGGAGATATAATTTTGATGCATGATTTATATGAATCATCCTTGGAAGCTTCAAAAACAGTAATTCCAGAGCTCATAAACAGAGGTTACCAGTTAGTTACAATAAGTGAATTGTCAGAAAGCAGAGAAGTTATGTTAAGAGCAGGACAAACATATTACAAAATTTACAAATGAATAGCAGTCTAATTTTCATATATTTTTATAAAAAGCTCCATCTGTTAAAGATGGAGTTTTGTGCATATGGACTATTAGCTAGATATGATGTAGACTAAGCATATGGAACAAATTGTAAAATTAATCGTCATAGATAATGTTAGTTTCAAATGACCTAAATTTATATAAAAGCTGTGAGAACATGAAAGGACTTGTTGGTTTGAGAAATGTTCATGAAACTCTAAGAAACAGCAAATAATATATTTTAAAAATGATAATACATATATTTTATTAATAGACAAAGGGGTATGTTATGAAAAAATTTGTTTATATTGCTATTATTCTTATAATTTCTTCATTTACGATGGTTTTTGCAAATTCAGGACCCGTGTATTGGCAGGGGTATCCATCATCTGATATTATGACCGTCGATAAAGATTCTCCCATTAAGGTTAAAAGTGAAGATCTCATTTTTGATTTTTCTGATGGAAATAATGATTTGCATTCTGTTCAAGCCAATGTAACTGCACAATATGAAATGACTAATCCAACTGATAAAACACAATCTGTTCAAATGGCATTCCCTTATATTGAAAGACTGTATAATATTAATTATGATAATATAAAAATAACTGCAAATGGCAAAGAGCTTCCTTATGAGGTTTATGCAGGCAATGTTGTTAACAGTTATGGAAACAGTTTTGAAGAAGATAAAGAAAAAAACTATGATTTTGATAAAATCGTAAACACAATATCCAACGATATTTATGATGCAAAAAGCTTTTCGGTATATGGAATCGGAAAATTATATTCCATAGAAATAAAACCAACTACCGAAAAGGGAATAGATTTTACTGTTGATTTTACTTATGACCAAGATGAAACAAAAATCCTTACAAAAAATTTCAATGGATTCAGCCTGAATGGCGGGAAAGCAAGGATTACTTCCGGCTGCTTTGACACTCAAATTGCAGAGATTTATGTTTTAGGCGAAGACATAAATATGGACATCAATGGATATGTCATTGGAGCTTCAAATGAAGAAACAGATTTGTTTACTTATGAAATAACTGAAAAAGAAGTTGATGTCAGGACATACTTGTTTGACAGTATGAAAAGTTATTCTTTTATAGATTTTGAACACATCTCAGATATTCAGCTATTTAACCTTTATGCAAGTGCATTGGATAAGTATTTCATAAACAATATGGGATTTTGCACTGTAGATGATATTTTAGCTGAAAGTGGATCTGTGAGAGTTATTACATTGGTCTATAATGTTGAGTTCCTTCCATCTCAAGACCAGACAGTGAGTGTAAGCTACAACACAAATGGAACAATGGACAAAAGAAACACTTCAAGTCCTCAGTATATATTTGATTATATTTTAAACCCTGCAAAAAACTGGAACAGTTTTAATAACCTGAACATTAAAATTATAACTCCACAGGAAGCACCGTTCGTTATTGACAGCAGCATTGAATTAAATAAAGAAAAAGGCAATATTTACACAGCTTCTTTAGAAAAACTACCGGAAGATGATTTGTCATTTACACTTTACTCTAAAGAAAAAGTAACATTGTATGACAAGATTGAAGGACGAATAAACAGAAGTTTTGGTTATTTTGCACCTATTGTTATTGGTATAATTGCATTCTTCATAATAGTCATCAGTTTTATAATTGCAAGGAAATTTAATAAAAGATAATCAATAAAAGCCTATTATTATATGAATAGATAAGGGAGGAAATATGCTAAAGACCTGCGGTATTAAATTTGTTGTATTGTTTATAATTTGTGTTTTCTTATTATCGATGGACACTCTTGCTTTTGGAATGGATTTTAACGATGACATACAAAAAATAACATTGGATTACTATTACTATGATGGATTTGGGCAGGACAAAGTAGTTCAAAGCGTTGAGGATGGAAGCTGGCATATTTTAAAACCAGATGGAAGCTTAATCAATTTAAAGGGAAAATATCTGGCTTTTGCAGGAATGGAAGGAAAAAATCAAATTTTCGATGACGATTATTACCGCTTCGTAATCGGAAATGACAGTTACCATATAGATTATTCAAACAGATTCATATATGTCGATAAAAATGGCCTGGAATGTTTTGTGGATGGATATAAATATGTTGATCCTACAAAAGGAGAAAATTATTTCATATTGAGGAATGTAAAGGGTGATGGATATAAAACTGGCTTGTACCATAAGTACAACAAGGTGTTGGTTATCCCGGCAGTATATGATACGTTGACTTATATCAGCGATGACAGGATTATTGCCTGTAAAAATGACAAATATGGATTCATGAACATCAAACAGGAAGAAATTATTCCATTTATATATAAATATATTGATTACATTAATGACAATTTCATTATTGCCATTAATGATGATGCAAAATATGGAGTAATCAATATAGATAATGAAGTGGTACTTTCATTTGAATATGATGAAATTTATAATATACACGAATATGGTGAATATTTGAGAATTTCTAAAAATAATAAATTTGGCTTGATTAATACTGCTACTGCTGAAATTGTAGTTCCTGTGGAGTATGACGGTATTGAATATTCAAGGAATGAAACTGCTGTAGCTGTAAAAGAAGGGCGTTGTGGAGTAATAGACGTAACAAATAAAATTGTTGTTCCCTTTATATATGATGCCATAATGAATTGTTATGATGGTTTTATAATTTACAAGGATGAAATGACAGGCTTTGTTAATGAAAAAGGAAGTGTAGTACTGCCTGTTGAATGTTATAACATTTCAGAAGTTAAGGACGGATTTATTACAGCAGTCATCGAAGACAAAAACGGTGAACATAAATATGCTGTTTATGATTTGAATGGTGAAGAAATAGTACCGCCCATATATGATTACATAGATTATTATGCCACTGATAAATACATGCTTGTAAATAAGGGCTGGTATGCATATTTAATAAATAAAGAAACCGGAAAAGAGATGCTTGCTGATTCCAAAATGTATTTTACAGATGTGAAATATATAAATGATAAATATTACGCAGGAGGATTAAGCGGCGGTTATGCTGTTGTTAATTTTGCAGGGCAGCGTCTCACACTTCACAATTATAATGATATTTCAATTATAAATATTGATGGAGAAGACATAATTGCAGCAAAATATCATACTGAAAGGTTTAATACATATTTTGATTATTTCAAGCAAACTAAAGGTCCTTCAATATGGGCAAAAGAAGAAGTAGTCAAGGCAATTGAAAGTAATTTGGTTCCATTTGAGTACCAGTCAGCGTTTACTTTTAATATAAAGAGATATGAATTTTGCAGCATAATAGTGGAGTTCCTGGAAGAATATCAAAACACTTCAAGAGAAGAAATACTTAAAAATAATAATATAGACCTTGTAAATCCACCAATAACAGATGGTTTCAGCGATGATATTGCCATATGTCTAAAATTAGGTATTGTTAATGGAAGGGGAAATGGTATATTTGACGGAGAAAGTGAAATTACAAGAGAAGAAGCAGCTGTTATGCTTACTAATCTGTCAAAGTATTTAGGATTGTACAAAGATTCAGATGATGTTTATTTAAATGATAAATCAAGTGTGTCGCCGTGGGCAATGGATGCAGTCAATTTTGTTCTTCAAAACAAAATGATGCAGGGAGTTGGCAATGACATGTTTTCGCCTAAAACAAATATTACTAGAGAACAGACTTACATCATTATGTATAGAATGTTGAATGATATTGATTTTTAAACAGTATTTTATATAGCATGAGTGTTTTTCATTAAGGGAGAGCAATTGCAAAGTTGTAAAAAATGGCTCGTGGAGGTATCATGTTAATTATGGGGACGTACCTTTTAGTTGTAATATTTTAAGTAATGTAACTAATAATATATAAACAAATATTACAATATAAAAAGGAAGGTGCAGAAACATGGCTAATAAATATGAAAAGGAACTAAACAATAGTAGTGACAAATATAACGAAAAACAGGACACATACAGAAATGACAGCGAATTAGCAGATAAAAACAGCTACATGATTTATGAACTGAACAATACATTCCATGACAAAGGCAAAAATGTTCTAAATGAAAATGTAGAACGCATGATTAAAAGCAGCAACAATAGCTTTTCAAGTAAAAACAGCAATAGCAATTTTGAAAGCAAACAAAACAATAAATCTCACAAATAAAATAAAAACATAAGGGACGGACCTTTTAAAATATAAGGTACGTCCCCGCAATATTTTCTAGCAGGGGGAACAAATGAAAAAAAATGAAACAAAAGTACTCTTAATTTTACTATTATTATTACTGCCCATAACATCTGCCTGTATCAATGTGAAAACATCAAATGACAGAATAGACAAAAGTGATTTCAAGGTTGTAGGGTATTATTCCGGAGATCTGTTTAATGAATCTGTTGAAAAGATTCAAACAATTAAATTGACTCATATAATGTATTCTTTTGTAATTCCAAAAACAGATGGAACGTTGCATGAACTGAAAAATTCTGAACAATTAAGAGAACTTGTGGAGAAGGCCCATGGAGACGGAACCAAAGTTTTCATTTCATTGGGGGGATGGTCATATGAAGGCAAAGTGCTTGAGCCTGTATTTAAGGAATTAGCATCAACAGATGTAAAAAGGAAAATCTTCATAGATAATGTCTGTGCGTTAGTTGATGAATACAATCTGGATGGCGTTGAACTTGACTGGGAGCATCCAAATAAGAGCACAGCAGACATTTATGAAAAACTTGTTATAGAATTAAGTGATGCACTAAAATTGAAGGAAAAAGAATTGACTGCAGCCCTTAACGGCTCATGGTACGAAAATTGGGCAGCTGAGGATACAAGCGTTATTACGGAAAGAAGTCTTGAAAGATTCAGTTTTATAAATGTAATGGCTTATGATATGAACAATGCAGATCACAGCCCCATATGGTTTTTCGAAAACTCCATTTCTTATTGGCTCAACAGAGGTCTTCCTCCAGAAAAGATTGTAATGGGAATTCCCCTTTATGCAAAACCAAGCTGGAAGCAATACAGACACATTGTAGCTGAAAATCCAGAATATGCCTTTACAGATTATGCTCCTACAACACCTCTTGAGTCCTATTACAACGGTATAAATACATTAAGAGAAAAAACTGTGATTGCACTTAATCGAGCAGGAGGTTTAATGCTGTTTGATATAAATGAAGATACAAACGATCAATACAGCATTGTGTCAATGATAGATGACATGCTTTCAAGAACAGAACAACTGTCAAAAGAAGAATTAAGCAATTATGTCACTGTAGTGATAAATAACAGAGAACTTGTTTTCTTGGAAGAAGAAGGTTATGGAGTTCCTTACATTGATAATCATGGAAGATTGATGGTCCCGCTCAGGAAATCAATGGAGTCTATTGGAGCAGAAGTAAGCTATGACAGCAAAAATCAAATTATAACAGCAGAAAAGGATGGCATAATCGTTAAGATACCTACCGGTGAAAAATATATAGAAGTAAACGGGCAGAATGTCAAGCTTGATACTATTTCAGTAATAAATGATAACAGGACATTCATTCCCATAAGGGCTATTTTTGAAGCATTTGGTTATGAAATAAAATGGCACGAAAATAGTAATACAGCAATATTAAAAAAATAAAAGCGGTAAAGATACATTATAGTTGATTATTCATCAAATACATAAAATATATGTGAAATCAATAAATAAGAAGATGTCCAAGTAACATTTAAGAATAAGAATAATTTTGCCACGGATTTAAGAAATATGTTATAATGATTAGGATTATGGAGTACCCTGAGCGCTTTGCGTGATAAATAAACGTAACTTCAAGGTCATCCTTTAGAATTAAATAACATATGAGGAGTATTATTATGTATTGTGTTGGTATAGATATTGGTTCTACTGCGGCTAAAGTAATTGTAATTTCAGAAGATAACAAAGAAATTGTGCATCATTTGGTCATGCCTACTGGATGGAGCAGCAAGGAGACTGCATTAAACATACAAAATTGGTTAAAAGAACGAAACATTACATCAGATAATTCCCATATAACAGCTACAGGCTACGGAAGAGTCTCTGTACCATATGCTCATAAGGTAATAACTGAAATAACATGCCATGGTAAAGGTGCCTATTATTTAAATGGAGGAGATTGTACAGTAATAGACATTGGCGGGCAGGACACCAAGATAATTTATGTTAAGAACGGAATGGTTTCAAATTTTATTATGAATGATAAATGTTCTGCTGGGACAGGCCGGTTCTTAGAAATAATGGCTAACACGTTAGGAGTTAATCTTGCAGAAATTTTTGACCTGGCAGAGGGAGGGAAAGAAGTTTCAATAAGCTCTATGTGCACTGTTTTTGCTGAATCTGAGGTCATCAGTCTGATCGGAAACGGCAGACCTAAGGAAGATATAGCATGGGGTGTTGTCAATTCAATTATTAATAAAGTCTATACATTAAGCACTAAATTGAATGCTGAAAACGATAATTTCTTTTTAACCGGAGGATTTTGTGGCAGTTTATATATGTGTGAACAATTGAGTAAAAAACTAAAAAAGAATGTTAGTTCAAATCATATGGCACGTTATGCCGGCGCTATTGGTGCTGCGCTTTCAAAATAAACAGGGATGATTATGAATAATAATTTGGTAAATCAATTAGAAGAATTTAAAAATCTGAGACATGATGCTTTCATTAAAGCTTATGTATTGAAAAATGAAGGAAAAATTATTGCAGGAATATACGGCAAAAATGTACCAAGAGAAATACTCTGGGCACTAGATATCATACCCATAAATATATTTGGAATAGATGGATCAAACATTGAGGCTGCCGAAAAATTAATAGATAAAAAAAGCTGTTCACTGTTAAAAGCTAGCTATGGTTATGTAGTAACAGACAGATGTCCATTTTCGCATTTCGCTGACATAATAATAGGAACAAATTATTGCTTTGATAAAGAATGCATGATTAATAAATTAAAAGGCAATAAACAAATTTACATAATAAATGAACATAAGGACGCAGCTGATCTGGTATCTGAATATAAAGATTTTATATATTTTCTTCAGCAAAAGTTCAATATAGATAAGTTTGATGAAGATAAATTTGTCAAAATAGTTAAGAAATTAAGTAATATAAGTAAATTGGTTCAAGAAATCACAGATATCTATATTAAGCACCCATATGTTATAGGAAGCAATGATTTAATAAACATTATCTATGGTAGTCAGTTTATTTTTGATTTGAATGAACGTATATATAAGCTACAACAGCTGAAGGAAACTCTTGAGAAAGCATTGTCTGAACCGACAGTTTCTTTCAATACTACAGGCAGCATATTAATAACCGGAGTACCCTTGGCAGGCTTTAATGAAGAAATTATAAAACCTCTTTCATCTTTAAATAAGGCTATTTTGACATCATCATGCTGTGAGGGTGAAAACTATAAAATTGTTGATGATTTTGAGGACTTGTACTTAAATTTAGCTCAAAAGTATATTTATGTAAGCAGTAAAGAAAATATTAATAGCATAATTTCTATATATAATATAGAGGCTATAGTGAATTTGAAAACTCAAGGATGTAAAGTTCAATTGGAAGAATATAATGATTTAGGTATTCCTTTTCTTCCTGTAAATATCGATTACAATTGTGATTATGAAGAAGTTACAACAAAGATTAAATCTTTTATAAATAAGCTGTAAATAATCAATACTAAATATAATAAAATATTTTTATTGAAAGACAATTTTGTATAAGTTTATGTTTCTTGTTAATTCAACATATTTCCACTATAATTGAAATTGGAATTGTTAAATAAATAATTATGTGGAGGGCTTACAATGCCAGATTACAGAGAAATGTGGAAAGACTTAGGTATGAATTTAGAGTTACATGACCAATTATGTGAAGTATTACCGGTAGCATTTGGTGATGTATATTTAACTCAGGACAACCGTCCTGAATCAATGGACTATTATAATTTTGTAGTATCAGAAATTCATGGAGTTCGTCCAGCAGAGCTTATTGAGCATCAGAAAAAAGGCGGAAAGGTTTTTGGAACATTTTGTGTTTACGTTCCAGATGAAATTGTCTTTGCAGCAGACGCTATTGCAACTGGATTATGTGGTGGTTCTCAATTTTGGGTTCCAGGAGGAGAAAAGGTTTTACCTACAAGTACATGCCCTCTGATTAAAGCTTCTGTTGGAGCAAGACTTGATAAAACTTGTCCGTTTTTCAGAATTGCAGATATGTATGTTGGCGAAACAACATGTGACGGAAAGAAAAAGGCGTGGGAAATACTTGCAGAAGATGTTCCTGTACATGTTATGGATTTACCTCAAATGAAACGTCCAAAGGATATTGCTGCTTGGGCAGATGAAATAAAAACATTTTTAGGAAAAGTAGAAGAATTTACAGGAAATAAGGTAACATCTGAAAGCTTAGCTAATGCAATTAGACTAATTAATGATAAGAGACGAGCTTTAGCACGACTATATTCATATAGAAAAAATGAAACCCTTCCAATAAGCGGTAAAGATATTTTGTTAATATCTCAGATTGCATTTTATGATGACCCGACACGTTTCACTTCAATGACAAATAAACTTTGCGACGAATTAGAGGAAAGAGTTAAAAATAATGTGAGCGTATTTCCGTCTGGGACAAAGAGAATTATGCTTACAGGTACACCACTGGCTATTCCTAATTGGAAGCTGCACCACATAATAGAAACAAGCGGAGCTGCCGTTGTAGTTGAAGAAATGTGTACCGGAACAAGATATTTCGAAAATTTAGTAGATGAAACAAAGACTACTATTGATGAACAACTAGATGCTTTGTCAAATAGATATATGGGCATCAATTGTGCATGCTTTACACCTAATGAAGGCAGAATAAAGGATATACTTCGTTTAGCTGAAGAATACCAAGTAGATGGTATCATTGATGTTAATTTAAAATTCTGTAATCTGTATGATACCGAGGGCTATAAGGTAGAAAGAGCTATAAAAGAAGCAGGTATTCCTGTTCTTGGAATTGAAACTGATTATACAGACCAGGACGCAGAACAATTGAGAACACGTATTGGTGCTTTTGTGGAAATGCTAGGAACCAAACAATTTGCTTAATAAGGAGATAACCAATGACAGAAAAAGAATATTACATAATTTTCCCCAATGTAGAAAATGGGCTAAGATTGAATGAGCTTCTAAAAGCTGAAAAGATTTCTGTCACAATTGCTCCTACACCGCGAGAAGCGACAAAATGCTGTGGCATATCACTTTTAATAAAAAATGAAAATGATATACCAATAATAAAAAAATGTATTGTTGATAATAAGATAGATATTTTAAATATTTTTGAAACAGTAAATAAAAAGGATCCAATGCGAAATAAGTTTTGCTAGGATAAATTAAAATGGGGACAAGATGGACAGAATTACTGTCACAGCTGAAATAATTTTGTCCCCTTGACTTATAATATTGTCATTGTATATCTAATTAAACATTAATTTTTCAATCATGTCTTTTGTTACGGAATCTAGATAATATGTAAAAAGCACCTGAAAAATGGTGTTTTTTTTATAAGTTACTGCTTTTAGAAATTAAAAGAAGTATAAGGAGGAAAAATGTAGTTTAATGTTTAGACTTGTGTAAATATCGTAGACACAAACCATCCATTTCTTTTAGTATATGGCGAGGATATGTTTCTGTTTAAAAAATTGAAATAAAGTGTATAAAGTAAAAATATGTTTAAAACATACAATAAATGTTATATAATGGGGCGATGGAAAATTTATACATTAAATATTAAACATATAAAAACAAATTCCTTTTGGGCGGAGATAATGAAAAATTACTTAAGGTACATGTACATATTTCTAATAATTGTTTTGATTAGCATTACTATTTTTAGTGTAACCAACAATGATGTTGAACTAAAAACGGTACAATCTGAAAAAGGTAAAATTGACTTAAATGAATGGGATGAATCTACACTGCTAAAATTAACAGGTGAATGGCAATATTATGATGGTTTGATGATAAAGGATATTGAAAAATCAACTTCTGAACAATATGTTGATGTACCCCATATATTTAAAAGAAATGAAAACATGGGCAATAACCCTTATGGAACAGCAACATATAAATTAAAAATTTCCGGATTAAACAAGGACATACATTACAGCATACAAATTTTAAGCATAACAAGCGCATACAGACTTACTGCCAATGGAAATGAAGTTTTAAAAGCCGGTCGGGTGGGATATACCCAAGAGGAACATGAACCTGAAATGAAGAAAAAGCTTGGATATTTTAGGCCTGACGAAGATGGTAATGTTGAACTGTTAATTGAAATATCTAATTATTCATACAACTACGGAGGTTTTTGGAGAATTGCCTTGTTGGGGGACGAAAATATTATGTACAAATATTCTTCTCAACAGGAACGTCAACAAATATTTCTATTTTCTTCTTTGATGACATTAGGTTTGTTTTTCCTGGGACTTTATTCTATAAACGGAAGTTTTAAACCGCTTTTATATTTTTCTTTTATATGTCTTTTGACATCTATCAGAGTGCTGCTGACAAATTATAAACTGTTTTATGATTTTATTTATAATTTATCATGGGAAGCAGGAACAAGATTGGAGTTTCTAACCGGTTATCTTATGCTGCCATTATTCGGCATGTTTTTTAATTCAATGAATTATGCAATGCCAAATAAGTATGTCCATAACGCATGTAAATTCTTTATAGCAATAAGCATATTTATAACCGCGTTTACTGATAATGAAATTTACGCTAATCTCCTCCAACCATACATTTGGTTATGTATAATAAGCTTTCCTTACTTTGGATATGTGCTGTTTGAAGGTTTAAAAAGAAAGATGGCAGGAGTCAAAATCATAATTGTTGGTATTTTATCTGTAATAATATGCATGCTGGCAGATTCGTTTATGAACATAGGTTATGACATATTACCTATAGGAACCTTCTTTTTTTTAATAAGCTATTCTGTTGTTGTAATTGAAAACTTAGTTCAGATAATTCAACAAAATTATTATTTGGAAGAGGTAGTTACAACGGATTCGCTTACAGGTTTATATAATAGATACTATTTAAACAGACTTATAAAAAAAGGATTCAAAGTTGAAGATGGAAAACGTCTTTATGTATTGTTTTTTGATTTGGATAAATTTAAATATATAAATGATGAATACGGACACAGTGTTGGTGATGAAATTTTGAGAGAAAGCTCTAAAAGATTAAGGGGAAGCTTTCATCGTGAGACAGATGTATTGTGCCGCTTTGGAGGAGATGAATTTGTAGCATTTGTCAGCGTAAAGGACAATGACAGAAACATAGAAAGCATAATAAAAAGAATTAAACAAAGTTTTTCAGAGCCATTTTTTGTGGAAAAAAATAATTTTTTTATCACTGTGAGCATTGGCGTTTCAGAATTTCATAACGGGGATGATATGGAAAAAACCATACATAGGAGTGATTATGCCATGTATGCAGAAAAACAAAGCCGTTTAAAGGCAGTTTTTGACAGTAGTTCAATTTAAACAGGAACCAGAATTTCAAAAAAAATATAGGGAATATTTGTTGCTAAAGATGCTGAAGGGGTGAAGTTTAAATTAAACCTCAGCCCCTTATTAATTTATTTGTTCTTCTTTGCCATAGGGTCGGTGATCATCTCATAACCTCCCATGCTGGTTATGGTTATTAAAATAGCATTTAGTATCATCATTATAATATCTTGTGCCTCTTTGCCTGTATTAGCAAAAAAGAAAGTCAGAATTAATGATATTATAAAACTGTAAATTCTTACAAATGAATCTCCTAGTTTATTTTTAATTATAGATTTAGTAAACTGTACGATTAGCATAGTAGCACCAGTGATACCCGCAAAGGTTGTTAGTACATCAGCGGTCATAAAATCATTAAACATTTAATCACTCCCTAATTATAGTATTAATAAATTTTATGCTTGTTTTATGTTTTAAGAATTAAAAATATTTTATCATTCTGCAAACAATACTGCGTCAGGAAAGGTGATGTTAAAAGCAGGAATGAAATTAGAAGGCTTAGCAAAGCAAAAATATAAAAGCAACGTAGGGTTTGAAGATAGTTATATGTATTCAATTTTAAAAGAAGAATTTAGCAGGAGGTTAAAATGAAATTTCAAAGTCCAGTATTGGTTGTAAACGATATGGAAGAATCCAAAAAGTTCTATAAAGATGTGCTGGGATTAAGGGTTATTTTGGATTTTGGAGCTAATGTCACTTTAACTGGTGGTGTTGCTTTGCAGACAAAAGAAAGCTGGAAAGAATTTATTCATAAAGAGGATAATGAAATAAATTTTAGTGGCAATGATGCTGAACTATGTTTTGAAGAAGATGATTTTGACAGCTTTATTGAAAAATTAAATGATGTAAAATTTATTGATTATGTTCATCCTGTTGTTGAGCATTCTTGGGGGCAAAGAGTTGTTCGTTTCTATGATTTAGACAAGCATATCATCGAAGTTGGAGAAAATATGAAGACAGTATGTAAACGGTTTTTACTTAACGGTCTCACTGTAGAAGAAACAGCAAAAAAGATGGATGTTCCCATTAAATATGTACAAAAATGTACTAAATAGAATATGATATATAAAAATCTCAAAGGATGAGAGCCTTTGAGTTTTATTTTTCCTTTTTATTATTTATTTGCTCCTGAGCAGCGGCTGTTAAAATAGTCTGACCAATATTATTAATAAATTTTCCAAGTATAATTTGATCTTTTGCTTCTATGCTGTCAATTAATAAAATACCGATCAAGGATGACAAAAGAATAAATTGCTTGGGAGGCAGTGACGTAATGCATGAAACTAAGGCCTTGTATGTATTGTTAGATACATTATTTTCTCTGACTGTTTCAGAAGTGTTATCAATACCTAAAGTTCTAATTATATCTTCAAAACCCATTCTTTCTTTGTCCATATAACCATTCCTTCTTAAAGTATACTATATTAATATATGCCTTATTTCATTTGTGGTTCTGTTTTTTGTTTTGATTAACTATGAAAAAACATAGGTACTAATAAATTTCATAATGTATTTACTTATATAAATGGCTTTGATACATTTTAGAATATTGCTATGAATCAAAATGAAAAAGCCGTATAATTTAAGAGTTAATATTTTGGTAAGGATGAGGATTCCTTCCATGTTTTTCGCCAATGAGGCAGGTGTTTTGTTAGAAGGATGAAATATGTTTGTCCATAATTCTGACTGTTTCATAAAGTTAAATCTTGCCTGCACAAAATCTGTCCTAGCTGAGGGGCTGAAAAGAATATGTGATGCTGTAAATAAAGATGAATAAAGCGATGTTTTTTCCGGAATATTTTCAAAATGATGTATCTATTGTCAAAGAGATAAAATAGTTGTATTATATAAAAAAGATTTCAAGGAGGTATTTTATGGAAATAAGATTTTCTGATAGGGCAAGTGGTTTAAAGGCTTCTGAAATAAGAGAGCTTCTTAAATTAACAGAAATGCCTGAAATAATTTCATTTGCAGGCGGTCTTCCGGCAAAGGAATTATTTCCAATAGAAAAAATAAAAGAAGTAATGCTGGAAGTTATGGACAAAGATGGTACCGCTGCATTACAGTACGGCCCTACAGAGGGATATAGACCTCTTAGAGAAATAGTTGCAACAGAGAGGATGTCAACTGCACACATGAATCTTACTGCAGATGATGTGATCATAACCACAGGTTCACAGCAGGGCCTTGAGTTTTCGGCAAAACTGTTTCTGAACAAGGGTGATACAGTAATTTGCGAAAGTCCAAGTTATCTGGGAGCCATAAATGCATTCAAGGCTTATGAACCAAGGTTTGTTGAAGTTGAAATGGATGAAAATGGCATGATAATGTCAGAGCTGGAAAAGGCTTTAAAGGATAATCTGGATGCAAAAATGATTTATACAATTCCTGATTTTCAGAATCCAACAGGCATTACAATGTCTGATGACAGAAGAAAAAGAATAGCTGAATTAGCATCTGAGTACAAAATTCCTGTAATCGAAGACAATCCATATGGAGAGCTTATATATGAAGGAGAAGTTCATCCTGCTATTAAGAGTTTTGATAAAGATGGATGGGTAGTGTTCCTTGGCACATTCTCAAAAACCTTTACTCCAGGTTTGAGACTGGGATGGATATGTGCTTCCCCTGAAATCCTCAATAAGTATGTGCTTATAAAACAAGGAGCTGATTTACAGTCAAGCTCACTTGACCAGAGAATTGCTGCAGCATTCATGCAGAAGTACAATCTGAATGAACATATAGAAAAAATCAGAGAAGTTTACGGAAAACGAAGAACTTTAATGCTTGAAAGTATGGATAAGTATTTTCCTGAAGGAGTAAAACATACAAATCCATATGGCGGACTGTTTACATGGGTTGAATTAAGAAAAGATCTGGATGCAGCTTTAATAATGGAAGAATGTATAAAAGAAAATGTTGCTTATGTTCCCGGAGGGAGTTTCTTCCCAAACAGCGCCCGCAAGAATTTTTTCAGGGTTAATTATTCATGCATGCCTGAAGAAAAAATTGTCGAGGGTATAAAAAGGCTGGGAAAAGTTTTAAGCATATACTACTAGATCATATAAAAACGGCTGTGGATTATTGTCCACAGCCGCATATGTTTGAAATCTTTATATCCATTGAAAATTTTGTTACACCGTCCATGTGTTCATAGATTTCTGTAATCAATTTTAAAATCTTGCTTTTCTCACCTCTGACGAAAGTTGAAAGAACTCCAACACTGTTTTCAAGTCCTGAACCGTTTATAATATCCAGAACTTCTTTTACATCGTCCATATAATTATCACTTACTATGGGGGTGAATGTTAATTGACATGAAGCTACTTTTTCCAAAGGGCACATATGTAACCTCCAACAGCAGTACCTGCTAATTCATTTTCTTTTTCGTAATTGTAATCCTCTTCAGGGGAAAGGGGTGATACGAAGAGACATTGACCAGAATCAGCAAGTTTTTCTTTGTTCCAGCTTTTCATATCATCCAGGGTTTTAAATTTAGCATATTCAAATACTGTGTTTTTCCTGAATGATTCATCCTGATACAATTTTCCCCAGCTGCTGTTGCTTGAAATGGTCCCAATCAATACTTGTCCGCCATCTTTTACAACATTTAACATTCCTTCAAGGGCATTTGGAGCATCCTCATCATCAACAAATTCAAAGGCAGCCATGGAAAATACTGCATCAAATTCATTTTCTTTAAATTTCAAATCATTTAAATCCATGTGTAAAAACTTGATATCTAGATTTTCTGCTTCTGCTTTTTTGCGTGCATTTTCTAGCATGTTGTCTGAAATATCAATTCCCATAACATCACAGCCCATTTTTGCAAGCTTTATGCTGAAGTTTCCTGTTCCGCAGCCAACGTCTAAAACTTTCATTCCTTTTTCAACTTGTATCATTTTAAAAGCAAGTTCTGTTTCAACTGTATCTACAAAGCTTCCTTTTTTATCTGTATACCATGCATCATAATCAGATGCAACATTATCAAATATAGCCATAAATTTTACTCCTAATTTTTTTGTTTACTCAAGACTCTTAATAATGTGTTTTTTATAATTCATAAAATTTTCGCTAACAATGAAATCCTTATGTCTAGGTTTTGTTTCTTCAATTATTATTTCCTCTGTAATTTTACCGGGTTTGCCTGCAATAATATAAATCCTGTCAGACAGCAATATTGCTTCATCAATATCGTGAGTAATAAGAAATGTGGAAAGTTTTATTTGCTCCATCACCTGCAGATACCATTGATGCATATTGCCCTTTGTAATGTTGTCCAGTGCACTGAAAGGTTCATCCAGCAATGCAACCTGGTTTGAAAAAAGATATGTCCTGAGCAGAGCTGCTCTTTGCCTCATTCCACCTGAAAGCTGTTTAGGATATTTATTTTCAGTACCTGACAAACCAAACTCTTCAAAATATTTGGCTGTGTATTCCCTTGCTTTTGATTTTTTCTCTCCCCTTATAATCAAGGGGAGAGATACATTGTCAATTATAGTTTTATAAGGAAGAAGCAGATCCTTTTGCAGCATGTAACTTACATTGCCTGTTGTACCTGTAATGTTTTTGCCGTCAAGTTCAACTGTGCCGCCATCAGGCATTACAAGACCCGATATTACATTAAATAATGTTGTTTTCCCAACACCACTAACTCCTAAAATGCTGACAATTTCACCTTGTCTCAATTCTATGGAAATATCATCTATTATTCTAGAACCGTCATAAAAAACGGTTATATTTTTAGTAGTTAGTTTATTCATAATTTTCCTCTAATCCTTTTTATTATTTACTTATTCAGGAAGGTATTCATTAGTAAATCCTGTGCCTTCAGGAATTCCATTTTCAACTAATTTGTTTTCAAACAGCCATCCGTAGAAACTGTCCCATCTGTCCTGATCTATATATCCCCATTTTTCTGCATCTGCAATATATTGATCAGCAAGCCATTTTTGACTTTCAACAACTATTTCAGGATTTAATTCAGGAGCTGCCTCTAACAATATTTGAGCAGCTTCTTCAGGATTTTCTATTGCAAATTCATATCCTTGTTTTATGGCAGTCAATGCTTTTTTAACAGTTTCAGAATTTTCCTGTGCATATTCAGTGTTTGTAATCAAAACTGGGCAGTAGTAATCCAGCTCCTTGCCATAATCTGCAAAATTCAGGTAATTAGTATCCAACCCCTTAACTTTTGTTGCTATACCATCCCATGCATAAAATACCCACACAGTATCAATATCAGTTTGCAATGCAGTAATAACGTCAGTTACTGTGCTTGGCACCATTTCAATTTCATCAAAGTTTCCACCGTCATCTTCAACTATTTTTTTAATGATTGCCTTTTCTATTGGCATATCCCATGTTGCATAGTTGTATCCTGCCATTTTAGCAGGGGAGTCAATTCCGTCTTCTTTCAATGAAATAATACCTGAAGTGTTGTGCTGAATTAATGCAGCAACTGCTGTAACAGGCATTGAGTTTGCAGAAGCAAAGTTTGGCGCCAGACTGTCCTGGAAGCTTACTCCAAATTCGGCTCCGCCTCCGCCAACCAAAGCTACAGCTCCGTCTTCAGGTGGCTGCATGATTTCAACTTCAAGACCTTGTTCTGCAAAATAACCATTTGCTTGAGCAACATATAAACCTGTATGGTTTGTATTAGGTGTCCAGTCCAGTACTATTCTTACTTTTTCATTTGTTTCTTTGTCTGAATTTTGTGGTTCATTTGCACTACATGATGTGAACATAAACAATGAAAGCACCACCATAACAATCAGATAAAAAGATGTTCTTTTTATATTTTTCATTTTTATTTTCCTTTCAAAACTTGTTTCGATTAATTTTAATAATTTTCTTTTTTTGTATTTTCCCATGGCATTGAAGCTTTTTTTAGAAATGATACTGCAAACATCAATATTAAGCTTATTGCTGAAATAAAGAATATTACAGCAAACATTTTATCAAAAGAATAAGATTTTCTTACCCTTGTCATATAAACTCCAAGTCCAGTGAAACCTCCCAGCCATTCAGAAACAACGGCTCCCACAACAGAATAAGAAACTGAAATTCTTAATCCTGAGAAAAACTGATTTAATGCACTGGGCAATTTAATATGTATGAAACATTGAAGTCTGTTTGCTCCCATTGCCTTCAACAAGTTTATTGCATCAGTGTCAGCAGATTTAAATCCTTCCAACAAACTTACAGCTATGGGGAAGAATGTTGTAATAACAATTAATGTAATTTTAGGCAAAATGCCATAACCCAGCCACAACACCAAAAGAGGAGCAATGGCTACAGTAGGAACCGTCTGTGTCATAACCATGATGGGATAGACAGATTTGTAAAAAAAGTTGAACCTGTCCATTAAAACAGCTATAACAAATCCAAGCAAAGTTCCTATGGTTAAACCTAAAAATGCTTCAGTTAATGTTGCCTGTGCATGCTCCATCAGCAATGGAAAATCATTGACAAATGCCATTACTACATCAACAGGAGAAGGAAGCATATACTTTGGCACAACTCCCGTAGAAGACAACAGCTGCCAAACAATCAAAATGACAACTATTGCAAAAAACGGAGATATTTTATTGATGATGTTTTGTAACTTTTTTTTCAATAGTAAGCACACCACCATCCGGAGCAAAACTAATTTTTACATAGGCAGATACCTTTGGAGCTCCTGCTTTTACTGCTACTAATTGACAGTTCTTTATAATTTCCATCAACTGGTCATAATCTCCTTCAATTGCTGTTTCACTTGGTCCCACATAGTAGTTTAATCCCGTGCTCTTAATATAAGCAATTACTTCATCTACAATACGGATAACCTCTTCATCTGAATTTACGTGTGGTAATACTTGAATAGCTACATTTGCTTGCATAAAGCCCTCCTAGAATTTAGTATTGGTAAAATAAAAACCTCTCCCGGTAATGGAAGAGGTTGTAATCCTAAAGGTATACGCCAATATATACAATCCCTACGCCAGCATTACCTGGATCAGGTTCCAAACAGTTTTTACTGTTTTAGGGTTTTGAACATTGGAGTAGTTCTTTTCTCAGCCTAATTCATTAAGCTCCCCTGCAGGATAGATATTATCACATCAGTACATCATTGTCAATGATTCGCTAGAAATTATTAAATATATTATATTACTACAATATATTGCCTTAATACAGTTTTATTTGACATTGTTTTTCTCAACTTTATTAATTTAGTAACGATAAATCCTTATATAAAAGCTTTTCAATAACTTGTCTGACCAAGACAGATGCATTAACTAGAAGCACTTTTTTATAAATCAATATTTATAATGTTATAACTTTATAAATATATGGAAATATTTGCAATATTAGGGTATTATTGTTTTGATAAGCAGAAAATATTATTGTTGCATATTTGTAGAAAAATGTTACATAAAGTTTTAGAGATTTTAACACAACTTTCCAAGAATACCCCCCACCTCTAAATTACCTTGTTCATCTTAGTGAAAATGTAAGGTGGCGGGATGAACGGAGGAGAACCATTAGAAGTGGTGAAAAGATACTAAAACTTAAATCAAAAGAATCACTAAAATGACCAATAAATAAAAAAACAACATATTGCAAATGAAGCAGAAGGAAATCATATGAAAACAACTATAAATAAAATCAATGTACCAAGTGACAGAAGGATTATTGTTACGAGTGATGTTCATGGTCACTACAAGCATCTTAAAAACCTGCTTGAAAAGGTAAATTTTTCGGAGAAAGATATACTCTTCATTATTGGTGATATTATTGAAAAAGGTCCGGAAAGTTTAAAGACACTTAGATATGTTATGGATATTTGTAAAAAATATACGGTGTACATCCTAATGGGTAATGTAGATGCGTGGCGCCTTACTATGTTTGAAGATGACGATGCTGAAAGTAACGAGGAGCTCTTAGACTATATAATATATATGAAAGAACGTTGGGGTGGCTGTTTTTTTTCGGATATGTGCGATGAATTAAATTTTTGTATAAGCTCCCCTTCGGATATACCGGAAGCAAAACTAAGAATTAGCAAAAGCTTCAATGACGAATTTGAATTTCTTCGTTCCCTTCCAACAATAATAGAAACACAAAATTTTATATTTGTCCACGGTGGACTGCCGACTGCCGATATTGATTCTCTCGTTGGTGACGATGCATTTAATGTTCTAAAAAACGATGCCTTTATAAATAAAAACTTATACTTTCCCAAATATGTTATAGTCGGTCATTGGCCGGTCACTTTATATGGGGACAAGATAGCATGCTCAAATCCGATTGTAAATCATAATCAAAAAATCATCAGTATTGATGGTGGTTGCGGATTAAAGCGTGATGGTCAACTCAATGCATTAATTATACCCGACATCAATTCTGCTGATTTTACTTTTTCAAGCTATGATGACTTTCCTATCGACATCGCAATGACATCACAAGAGGAGTCTGCAAATTCAGTAAACATCCGCTATACAGATAATAAAATCAAGATTCTCGAGAAAGGTAATGAATTTTCATATGCACAACATATAACCACGGGGTATTGCTTCTATATACTTAATAGTTATATATACAGCTATAGTGAGAATTCAGCATGCGATGATTATACAGACTATTGTTTACCTGTGAAAGTAGGAGATGAGCTTTCAGTTATTCAAAAAACTTCCAGAGGCTACTTGGTAAAAAAGGATGGTATCAGCGGATGGTATAGAGGCAAGCTAAAGAATGACATATAATAGATAGCATATCACATTTTAAATTATATGTAACATTAGAATAGAGATAAGAGAAGATGAATTATAATATATATATAACAAGAGAAATATTTCATGATATTAGTTTAGCTGTAACAGTCTGAATTTTTAATTTATTGTAATAAAATTGAGTGAGATTAAACTTGATAAGCCATGGAGGTTACAATGAAGAAACTTGTTATATTTGGTATGATGCTAATGTTTTTGATAACATCATGTTCTATTAATACGCCTAAAACCAACAATGATAGTACTGATAACAATGTAGAAGAAAATGTAGTAGAAATAGACAGATCAGAATATTTAACCGGCGAAATAATTACCGATGGTAATTATGAAATTTCATCTGGCGGAATAGGCTGTATTTGTTTTGTTCCTGATAAAGAAAGTAGAGAAATAATTAAAGATAAATACAGCACTAATGACTTGTACTATTTAAATGATGAAAGTTATTTTATATATTATGATAATTTATCAGTCACAGAAAATTTGCCAAAAGATTTAGGAATTTATAAGGTAAAAGTTAAATTTGACTTAAAGAATATTTATAATTACGACAGATTCAATTTAATTGACATAACACTGGTTGATAATATAGGTACAATTTTATATGAGGGCAAAAGTTATGAAACAAATGATTTGGATTTAGATGTTAAAGTTAAAGACAGAGTTTTAGGACTTATTGTTGATTCAGTAGACAAATTTGGAGATGAGGGATTTAGAGTAGGCTTTTGCGGTGAAATAGAGACAGAAGGCTATTATAATATTTTTTACGGTGAACTGCACGGCAGAAATTTAGGAATTATATACTATGATGAAAAATATGAAAAATACGTTCCAATGATGATGGGAGAGAGCAATAATAAACAATTATTTTATTTTGTTGATAATAAAGATTTATTCGGTCAATTAGAGGATTATTCATCCTTTGGCAGAGGAAAATTTAGAATCTCAAATTTTCATATAGTTTATAAACATGGTATGGGAAGAGAGCCTTCAGAAATATTAACGGAAATTGTGTCTTTAGATGAAGGCTATAAAAATATGTTTGAAATAACAGATAAAGCTGAAACAAATGTAAATGGCTATAATGACAACTTTGCAATTGTTTCTATTCCAGCAGAATATGATGAAAATAATTATGCGAAATCTTTTGATTATTATTATATAAATAAAAATATCTCTAAAAAAGTGCATTTGTTAACAACTGAAGACAATTATTTTTTAGGTGATGTTATCAGTGAAACAGAATTTGTTTTAAAATCAGAAGGATATGATGAAAAGGCCGGCGCTTACGGTGTTCTTAATGAAATCAAATGTAAAATTACAGACCAGGGTGCAGTGCTGACTTACCCAACCATAGCTGAAAATGAAAAAATTGATAAATTTAATTTAAGTGCTATTGATGACAATTATAATCGAATAGCTACTGATGGAAATTACATTTATTATATTGATATGAAGACAAATTATATAAATAGAATTAGGTTAGATGGTACCGGCAATGAAACTATATCTAAACAAAAATGTTATGAATTATATTACTATAATGGAAAATTGTATTTTCAAGGATATAAACAGTTAAATTCTTGGATTTCTTGCATTGACACAGATGGAGGAAACTATCAAATCATTTATGGCGATAGGGAGAAGCTGATAAATAATTTCATAATCCATGATGATATAATTTATATGACAGTATTTGTTGAAGAACAAGAAGCAGGCTACGCCTATGGCTTTTATAAATATAACTTATTAAATGGTGAAATGGAAACATTTGATGATAGCATTGCTTTACCTCAATCGCCTGGTTTACGGTTAATTAATGATAAGATATATTATGGAGTAAATAATAAAATCAGAGAATATAACATTAATACAGGTACTATAACAGAGTACAATACTGTTATTTATAATATTCAAGAATATAATAATTGGATTTATACATATTCGTGGTCTTCTATTAGAAAGCATTCAACTGATAATATAAGTGAATATGACGAAATCTTTGAAATTGATGAGGGATTCTTTCTCAGGAAAATCAGTATAATAGATGACTTAATATTCTTTACATATTGCCATGATTATACCAAAGAAGATAAGAGTGGTATTTATGTAGATGTAATGAATATTGATGGAACTAATCGTAAAAATTTGTTCTACTTTGATTATTCAACATTAGGACATTATACCTTTGATACTATTTATGTATTAAATGATAAATTGTTTGTTATTTCAAGGGACAATGAATATCCAATATTTAAAGTGTTTGATTTTGAAGGTAATGAACTTTGGAGTTTATAAAAACAAATTAAGTGTTTTTTAATTAAATTTATTCAGATAGCGCATATAGATTGTTTGCTGTTTGCTTAATTTATTTATAAATTATAAAAAATTTCTATTGGATACAAAAAAGATACATTTATATGTTATTATGTATTCGGGGGTGTAAACATGATATTTAAACTTCTTTTAGTTGAAGATGATCCAGAAATAAGGGAAATCATTACAGATTACTTCATAGTAAAAAGCGATGGTTTATTTGATATAAATAATGCTGAAACTGGAATTGATGGTCAATTAAATTGTATGAACAACGAATATGATTTGGTTCTTTTAGATGTCATGCTGCCAGAAGTTGATGGGTTTACAATTTGCAGAGAGTTAAGAAAAACAAGCGATGTGCCTATTATATTCATTACTGCGAGGCATAGCGAAAATGACAGGCTTTATGGATATCAGCTGGGATGTGACGACTATGTAACCAAACCTTTTTCTCTTGCAGAGCTGTATGCGAAAGTAACTGCATTACTGAGACGTTCAAAAGGCATGGTAAGAAAAGGAATAATGAATGCAGGATGTATAAAATTAGATCCGTATCGATGTACTGCATATGTAAATGAGGATGAAGTGATACTTGCTCCCATAGAATTTGCAATTTTAAAAATTCTAATGGAGAATAGCGGTAAAGTAGTTAGCCGAGATAGTCTTATTATTAGAATCTGGGGATGTGATTTTGATGGTAATGACAGAGTGGTAGATAATCATGTAAAAAAACTGCGTAATGCCTTAGGCAGTGCTTCTGCTCAAATAAAAACTGTATTTAAAAAAGGATACAAACTGGAGGTAGACAATGAATAAGAATAATACAAAGCGCTTAGTCTATTTGCGCATTTTTATTGCATTTTTGGCTACTTACCTGGTGTTGATGATAGGTTTTACAGCATTTCTTGTATCTTTGGAAAAGGAAGCTGCAGGGAAAGAATTCGGAAATAGAGCTCCGCAAATCAGTGATAGAGTAGAGGAAATTTTAAATAATTATATTGACGATGATAAACAAATTATAGATTTAGCCAAAGTAAAAAAGGAATTTGTTAATAGATCACCTGTATATTTACTAGATGATGCTGAAGTTGCAATATTTACAAGTGATTATAAACTTGTTTATAGTACATATAATACGAAGGATTATTGGAAATGTATTTATACAGAATTTGAAGATGGAAAAGAATCATTCAATAATGTTGGGTTATTAAAACTAGATGATTGGTTTAGCGAAGAAGAAACAAAAGAACTTGAAAGTTATTTGTATGCTAAACCTAAGGTAGAAAAGGTTGGAGACCTTTCCGGATATTCAGTACATATAGATGGTTTTTGGATGGATAATGAAATGATTATTCCACATAGTATATCTGTCTCACGTATGCGTGCTAGTGAGTTTGATGAAGAAGGAAATGTAACTGCAAGTAGCGGATCAGTAACAAAAGGGAATTTCTACATCAAAGATTTTAATAATTCTAAGAATTTGCCATATTATGAAATGGGCAATATCATTCCAGAGGATAATGAAAATATAAACATTAAAACTCAAGATGAACTTCGTAAAATGGTAACAGATGAATCAAATATAATTAATTATTTGGAACAGTTGAAAAAGTGGTTGCCTACTTCGCTTAAACCAGTTGAAAGAGTAAATATGCTAACCTATCGCTACTATTTAGTAGTGCCTTATCAAAATTCAATTCGGGTATTGAGTGATCAGAGCTTATACAGTGAATTCTATACTGCTGTCGGTATTGACATTAACATATGGGAGCGCATCTCTTCTACATTAGCATATGTTTGGACTTCATGCTTAGTAATATTTATAATTGCAGCATATATCCTTTCGAGGCAATCTTATAAAATATACTTGAAACAAGAGGAACTTGATAATCAGCGCAAAGAAATGACTAATGCTCTTGCTCATGATTTAAAAACTCCATTGAGCATTATTTCAGGCTATGCTCAGAATTTACAAGAAGACATTCATACTGAAAAAAGAGAGCATTATGCCAGCCACATTCAATCGAATATCTTTCGTATGGATAAAATTATAAAAGAGATGTTGGAAATGTCTAAATTAGATTCTGAACCATTTGAAATTATTTTTGAAAGTGTATCTTTGAATGAGATTAGCAGTGGAATTATTAATCGATACAAAAATATATGTGATGAGAAATCAATAACAACTAATATTGTGGGAGATGCTGTTGTAAAAGCAGACAAAGCTTTGATAGAGAGGGTTATCGATAACTTTTTTGTTAATGCTCTTGATAATATGAATGATGGTGGAAAAATTCAGATATTAATAAATGATGATACATTTGAAATCTATAATAGCGGCAGCTATATACCAGAAGAAATTATTGACGATATTTGGCTTCCTTATAAAAAAGGTAATGCAGAACGAAGCAATACAAAAGGTTCAGGTCTAGGACTTTCAATTGTACGCACAATATTAGAATTGCACAAGTTTACATATGGTGTAAATAACAAAAAAGATGGTGTTACATTTTGGTTTAAATTTAAGTAATATTATTAAACATAATTTTTATGTAGTGAATGGTTGGGAGTAAGTGTTAATTATAAATAAAAAAACATGATCCACATATGACGGTTGGAAGAATATCTTCAATGGATTTACTTGATAACGCATTTGATGATGTAAAAAACTATAAAGATAAATTTAGTACTGTGGTCAAAGAGATATCAGTTGAAATGATCGGCGATCATGAAGAATCAATTATCATAATAGAACATGAGCTAAATGGGTAGTTATATGAAAACTTTAGAAAAAATAGTTGAATCAGAAAAATATATTCCAATTATGTATTTAAATTATCAATTAACTTCATATATCTGCATACACATAACCCAGAAGTAGCAAGTATTTACAGCTAATTAGGATTTTCAGTCGGAATATTTAAGTCATGGTGGGCAATTAAAGGAAAACTACCTGAATGGTGCCAACAATAAATCTAAGATTGGAGTCAACAATATGAAAAATATAACACAAAGGCCATTTATGATTCTTTCAGATTTTATGGCAATATATCAGTTTATGATTGATATTTATGAAAAAGATTGGAGAAATGGAGTTCCAGCTCCATTTTTTGAATATGCGCTTTCTTCTGATTGGTCAGATAAGACAATGAGTCACAGGAATATGATTTGGGAAGCTGATGGCAAGATTGTGGGATTCTGTTTCTATGAAAGTCAACTTGGTAAAGCCTTTTTCAGCTTAAGACCAGGATATGAAGAAATCGCATCTGAGATGATTGAACATGCAGCTAAGGCTCTAATTGATAAGGATGGAAATTTAAAACTTATTATTTTTAAAAATCAGGATGCTGTGGCTGAGGCGGCCATTGATGCAGGCTTTGAAAAAACTGGTGAATATGTTGATATGATTTTTGACTTCAATAAAAAGTTAGATTATAGGTTGCCAAAAGGTTTTAGCTTTGTGGAACCCCATAAATACGACATGGCAAAAGCGTTGATATGCTGCTGGAAAGGTTTTGACCATGAAAAAGAAGGTCCATGGGATGGGAATCTTGATTGCGGATATCATTTGTATTATTCACCTCATGCAACGCCACAGTATGATGTAGCAATTCAGAATGAAGATGGCGATTATGTATGCTGGGCTGGAATGTGGTGGACACCGCAAAATCATTTGGCATATATGGAGCCGCTTTGCACAGTACCAGAGTATCAAAAGAAGGGGCTTGCAGCTGCTGCATTATCAGAACTGTATAGAAGAATGAAGCCACTTGGTGCAACACATATGACTGGTGGAAGTAATTCATTCTATGGCAAAATTGGATTCGAACCAATGATTACATGGACATACTGGAGCAAATAAGAAGTTTATAATAAATATAGTATTGAAGATTAGGTAGTGTTCAAAGATTTTTATAGTGGCAAAAAAGTAGGTAAAATATTCAGTGAGGGTATTTAATCTTAAATTAGTTATACAAAATTATTTGATAATATGCTGAACCGTCCCCACTGGTCTAAAAAACATATGGAATTTTTGGTAATAGTAAGTTATGATTGTTTTAATGAGCTGATAATAATTTTGTTGCACATTTACAGAATAGAACTAACTAAACATTACTTTAGTGATAGGAAATTATATTAAAATAATAATTTTAATGGAGATATCATGGCTTATGATACAAAGAAGATCATAGATATTTTAATAAGTAATATTTCAGAAATGAGTGAAGTACAATCAATAGGAATATGTGGTAGTAAGAGCTCTTTTCCACGTGCAGGAGAAGGGGATATTGATATTTTTATATATTGTGATATGATACCTAATCCTGAAAAAAGACAAGCCATATTAAATCAGTTGGGTAACCATGTACAAGAATGTAAAGTAAATATCTTTGAAGGGGGACATTGGGGAATAGGTGACTTCGTGCTTATAAACGGAATTGAAACTTGGTTAATGTATTTTACAGTAAACGAAACCGTAACAGATGTAGAATCTATACTCAGTGGTAAATACCCAGATAAATTGGATAATTACTACTATCCAATAGGAAGATGCGCCATGTTAAAAAATATCAATATTTTATGCGATAAAAATAATTTCTTAGATGACTTAAAAAAAGGATTATTCGAGTACCCGGATAAATTGGGAAAGATACTTATTCAATACCATTTAGATGAACTTGATGATACCGAAGATTTGGAACGTGCAGTAGTCAGAAAAGATGTACTGTTTTACCACTTTGCTATGGATATTGCAGTTGACCACTTCCTTCAAGCGTTGTTTGCTATTAATAAAGTCTATTTCCCAAGCAGAAAAAGAACACTTGATTTTATTGAAAATTTCAATATTAAACCCGAAAACTGCAATGAAAAGTTATTAGAGGTTATTAGGTTAGGTGGTTTATCAGAAAAAATTGACCATTCTTTTTCAATATGGAGCGATATGGTAAATGAACTAAAGAAATTGAGTAATATTGGAGAGATAAATTCGCCCTCTTCATTTTGATTTATTGGGTAATAGGGTTAGGTACTATATTATGAAAAATATTAATTAGCAATTGAGAGGTAGTGTAATATGGCAAGAGAAGTATGGGATGCTTACGATAAAGATGGTAACAAATTAGGATTTAATCTATTTAGAGATGAACCTATTCCAGAAGGTGTTTATCATATTGTTGTTGAGATTTATACGATAACAGAAAGTCATGAAGTATTGGTAACGCAAAGACATAAGAATAAACTATTTGCTTTAAAGTGGGAAGTGACTGGTGGTTCAGTTTTGAAAGACGAAACACCAGAACAAGGTGCGATTAGAGAACTAAGGGAAGAAACTGGAATAGAAGTAACGAATTCGGATTTGAATTTTGTATACTCTTATAACTATAAGAATTTTCCTTCTATTTATAAATGCTTTATAGTATTCATAAACAAAGAAAAAACAAAAATTCAATTACAAGATGGAGAAACTATTGATTTTCGTTATTTACCATATAATGAATTTAAGCAATTCATTCAAACAGATGATTATGTCAGTTTATTAAGAGAACGTTTTTATTTTCATGAAGAGCAATTTGATACTATTATAATTAGATAAGAGTGAAATTGCGGAGAATTAACATATAAGTAGAATATGGAGTTGTTTTATGGGAAAAGCTAGGGTCATTGTTTTTGATTTATTTGAGACATTGCTTCATGATATTGATTTTAATATTAATTTGGGTTTATCTTATCTACATGAAAATATTTTATCACAAAATACTGATAAAATTGAATTTCTAGATTATGCAGCTACATATTGGAAAGAACTTTATGATAAAAGATGCGAGGATAATTCAGAGCTAGCATTTGAAGAGGAACTTTTAGATTTTAAGAATAAATATGGATTTAAAGTAAATTATTCGCTAGAAGAAATTTTATATAATTGTGCACTTGAAATAAATGCTACGGAATTGTTTGATGACACTATTTCTACTTTAGAACAGCTTAAGTCATTAGGAATTCCAGTTTATTTATTAAGCAATTCCATATTTAAAAAGAATGTAATGAAAAAATTTATAAACCAATATGATCTGGAAAAGTATTTTACTAATATATATTTTAGTGCTGATTATAAGATAAGGAAGCCGCATAAAGATTTATTTAAAATTGTATTTGATGATATTAAAAAGTATGATAATAGCATCGAAATGAGACAAGTTTACTTCGTTGGGGATAATTTTAAAGCTGATGTTTTAGGGGCAGAAAGTTTTGGCTTTACACCAGTTTTTATTAACCGTAAACATGATATTAATATTAATAACAAAAATTTTATTGAGATAAAATCGCTAAATGAAATATTGGAAGTAATTAGTTAAAGATATATGATTCAAGTTTTTTTTTAAGCGTTGTAAAGCAGATTTTATTATCAAATTGATATTCTATAATAAATTTACATGTTTTAACGGAAAGGTGGAGTTCATTATTGGGCAAAAGAGACAGTATGGTTTTGTTTAATTCCATATCACAAATTTATGGAATGTTTTATAAAATTCAGAAAAAACGGTTTAAAGATGTAATAGAAATCGTTAAAAAGGAACTGGATATTAAAGTATTCAAAACAATTTTAGATGTGGGATGCGGAACGGGTGCCTTGTGTTCGGTTCTAAATGATATGGGTCTAAAGGTGACAGGCGTTGATCCTGCTGAAAAAATGCTGAATATTGCAAGAGAAAAGCCTGAAAATAAAATGGTTAACTTTGCTAAGGCTAATATTCTTGAGAGATTGCCTTTTGAGGATAAATTATTTGATGCTTCAATTGCATCCTATGTGGCTCATGGCATGGGGCAGGAAGAAAGAAAATTAATGTATGCAGAAATGAGCAGGGTATCAAAATCTAAGGTCATAATTTATGATTATAATGAAAAAAGGTCTCTCCCGACCACAATAATAGAATGGTTAGAGGGAGGGGACTATTTCAATTTCATAAAAAATGCTGAATCAGAAATGAGAGAGTGTTTTTCTGATGTTAAGACTGTATACGTGGGTGTAAGAGCAACCTGGTATATTTGTACGCCAAAATAGTAAGATTTAAATAAGTTTTACAATAGAATTAAAAGCATTATTTGGAGAAGGGAGGATAAGAATAAAATGGAAATAAATATGAAACCAATTGGGTATATCAGGACTAATTACAATGATGATTCTGATATACCAAGACAATCGATTAATAATATGAAAGAAAAAGGCACAATAGAAATATTGGATGAATTTAAGGATGGAATAAAGGATATTGAAATAGGGTCATATATAGTTGTTTTATTTTATTTTCACAAATCGGAATATCAGCATTTGATTTCTAAAAAACGCAATAATGCCGGTATTTATTCAACAAGATCGCCTCATAGGCCTAATGGCATAGGAATGTCTGTTGTGAAGATAATTAATATAGAAAATAGCAAATTAGAATTTCTTGGTGTAGATATGCTGGATGGCACTCCAGTTTTAGACATTAAACCATATATTGAGGATTTGAATTCCATATAAAACAATGGACTATTGCTTGCGTTGTAAGAAAAGATTAGGAGAAATCAATATGAAAAATGTGAAAATAACAGTGATGAAACAAACAATTTATCAAGATTTGATAGACAAGTATGAAAATCCCATACAGCACGCCTGCGATATGGAGATTGGGCAAGTATTTGTTGCTAATGGGTGGCAAAAGCCTGAAGGATTGTGCGACAGTGCATGGGAAAGCATGTCTGCGTTTGTTATGACACTTGCCCACGGCGGAGAAGACATCTACGAAGGTTGGATGAAAAATAAAAAGTCAGCAATGATTTCTTGTAATGACGGTTTCCGTCCTGTGAGTTTTTTGATTGAAACACTGGATTAACCGTATTAATCAATTTATAGAGAAAAATACTATTGCAATTATTAGATCTGATAATGACATACGGATCGATACCAGGCTATGGTAAAAGCAGAGCCTTTATTTTATATAGGCTCTGTTTTTTGTTTTGAGTTATTCATTTTAACAAGACGGATACCAGCCTATAATCTCATATGGTATTGTAAATTCTACAATGCCTGTAGAATATGGTGCTATGTCATATTGCTGATAATATATGTTCATGCCGTAAGGAGTTAAAAAATAGCTTTCTGGGTTAAAGTTTTCTATTATTAAATTTTTATAATCTTCAAAATAAATACCTGGATTTTGATTTAAATTTTGTTCCGCTTGTTTTGTTATTTCGTTTATTAATAAATTCATGTAATTTGTTCCTCTGTAAAAATAGCAATACATTGGAATATAAGTCCCTTGGCATGTTTCCCACGTATCAGAGCTTCTTATTGTGCTTCCGTGGGCTCCGCCTGTAAATTCATATTTATCTTTATAGAGGCTTAAGAAGCAGTTATCATTATATGTTATGTTGTATTCCATAATTGCTTCATTAACATGAAATGGAAAATTGTTAGTTTGAGAATCATGATAATATTCAATTGCATTATTGTACAGTGTTCTTGAAACATAATTATAATATTCTCTAATCTGCATGGTTATCATGTTGTTAATATTATCTTCAGCTGACTCGTTATGAGGTATATTTATCAATGGATATTTAATAGTAAGCGTTAGAACTACAATGTTGTTGTATCTAAAGTTTCTTTTTAATTCATTCATTTCAATGATTGCAGTACAATATGGTTTTTTCATTTACATCCCTCCTGCATTATATTATGTTATTAATAAAAAAGTGTACTATTAATAAATGTGCAGGAAAAAAGCAAATTTCATTAATTATCATGTTTTGCCTGATTCGTTTTTATTGAACAAAAATCCATGTTATGGAATCTTCACACAGCATGGATTTTGGTTAAACTCAAATACTGTTGGAAAAAGTTCGCCAATTAACATACTACTGGCACCTTATTTACTTTTTATCCATCCTATTCCATTGGTGGCGGAGATAGTTTCATGTATGACTCAATAAATATAACTTAATCAGAAATGTGAGGTGGCTATCAAAGCAATCTCAAAGTGTAAATGGCAGGAAATATTAATAGTTGGTGAAGTAATAGATGATTTAAAATTATGAAGAACCTTATTATCGGGATATACTTAGTGATTAATGAATGTGGTTTTCTGAATATAAAACAAACAAGGGTAGATCCTGTTTCTAGGTTCTACCCTTGTAAATTTTATCAATTTTTAATAACTTAATTTTCTTACCCACATAAGAGCTTTTGTATACAAACTCATAAACTTTTCCTGAGTTATTCCTAAAGCTTTTTTATTAACACCAAAACTATTCCATTTTAATAATTCAAAGTTAATAACCATGTTCAGTACATTCCTTATCTCGTTGTCTGCACCAAGCAATGCATCTTTGACATCATCGGTCAAGCTTATCTCATCTACAATTATATTCATGTCTTTGTTTAACAAAACATCAATGGAGGAAAACATTCCGGTCATAAAATAATCCAATCTCTTATCATCAATTCCTGTCTCTGTTGCCAGTAGCTCCATGAATTTTGCTCTGATAAAACAGGTTTTTATCAGTTCTTTATTTTCTACAATCTGTATATCCTTGAGCATCATTACATAAATCCATTTTCTGATTTCAAGTATACCTAATTGAACCAATGCTTGTTTTATAGACAGTATTTTATTTCTTGATCCAAAGAAAGCAGAATTGGCTAGCTTTAACAATCTATAAGATAAGCCTAAATCTGATTCAATAATCTCAGTAATTTGCTGATAATCCGGTTCATTATTGTTTAATAAACTCATAATTTTAATCAAGTTTATATTTAAGCTGTCTATTTCTTTACCTTTCATGATTACAGGCTTGCTGAAAAAATAACCTTGGAAATAATCGTATCCCATATCAACAGCTAATTGATATTCTTCTCTTGTTTCAACCTTATCTGCTATAAACTTGATTTTATTTTTATATTGTTTTATTAATTGACGTTGTTTTAAGTAATTTACAGCGGAAAACTCGATTTTAACTATATGTGCAATTTCCATGAGAGGCAAATATGATTCTTTGTTGATGACAAAATCACCAAGAGCTATAGTATAACCCTTTTCTCGCAATTTTTTACATGCTTGGATTACATTTTCGTTAATTTCAACATTTTCTAATACTTCCACAACTACTGAGTCAGCTGGTAATAACAAAGGAATTTCTTCTGTGAGAAGTTTCTCAGAAAAATTTATAAAAGCTTTTGTTTCATCAGTTAGTTCGTGAATATCCATAGTTAAAAAGGCATTACTGATTAATTCAGCTGTTGTCTTATTGTCATCAGTTCGTTCATTAAAATTGTTTATACTTCCGCGATAAAGTAATTCATATCCTATTACATTCATATTGTTATCAAATATAGGCTGACGAGCTACATAAACATCCATTTATAAATCCTTCCAATCTTTAGTTTTAATTTGACACTAACTATGTTTAATTAATTGTCAAATATAAAAAATTGCATTACTTTAACATCTAGCAACTAAGATAACTTTTTTATCATTATAACATAATTTTTTCCAATTTAATATAATAATTTACATGAAATGTTAAGCTTTTAGCTATAGTTGATAATTCTGGTGCAAACCCACTTTATCTTTATTTGTTTTGCCGCGAATTTAAAGTGCTGAAGAATCTATTATGATAAAAATATTGTACATATAAATAATTAGTGATATAGTGTTAGAAAACGATATCATTAAACAAGTTATAATATTAGCATTGGTGTAACATCTTCAGAAATTAAATAGAATTGGAGGACTATGGTTACTGAACTCAGTCATGATGTTATTGGTTTTGTAATTTGTCTATATATTTTCCTATTCTATAATTTTTGTAGAAAATTCTATGCAAAGATACATTCAGAGTAGATGGTTTCACAATAATTAATATAACAGCTCCTGCTGAAACTAAGACTGTAATTCTTGAAGTTATGGCTAACGTTGATAATACATCTGTTAATACTACTGTAACTCAAGATTCAAAAATATATGATGCGTCTTATAATGCATTTGTTACGGGTTCAACATTGGCAGTTATGTTAGAGGCACACCTAACAAGCTAATAGTTAATTCTAACTATTAAGAAGAGGCTATTGTACTAAAATAAAAATTAAGTGCGAGGTTAATGTCATTAATTTAAGATAATGACATAAAAGAACAGAGTATATCAAAAACTCTGTTCTTTTTTATGTAATTTTTTAAGAAACAACTTTATGATATAAACAATCGGCTTTATCTAGATTGCATTGTGCAAACTGTTAATGAACAAAACGAATATGAAGCAAAATTATTAAATCTCATTGTTGGAATTTTATATAATTTAACTTAAAGCACTATCAACAGGTGCCAATGTTTTATAAAGGTACATATAATAGAAAAAAGGTAAATTTAGAAGCAGTAGTCTTTGTATGATTAATAATAATTTTATAAAGAGAACAAACAATTATAAACATAAATTATGCCGATCTAAAAATATATTTAACAAAATTATCATGCATCCCATTATTCCAGGTGAAACAGACCATATCCCGGAAAAAGTAATTACTATTCCTTCAAGCCCTATAGATTAATTAAATGTTTAAGGAGATATAAATGTTTTCATTAAATAATAATTATCAAAACAATGAAGACTTAATTATAAACATACCAGGAATTCCCGCAGAATTTGTAACTATTCCTGAATATATAACGGTGCATTTAGGTCGCCCTGATGAAGTTGCTGAAAATGTAACCGTACCATTTATTGATTACATTAAAAACGTAGCATCTTCAGAACTATATCCTACCTGGCCTGAAAACGCATTAAGAGCAAATATACATGCTATAGTTTCTGTTGCATTAAACAGGTATATCTTAGAATGGTACAGGTCGAGAGGATATGAATTTGACATTACAAATACAACACAATTTGATCAGGCGTTTGTTAAAGGCAGGGGTATATATGAAAGTGTTGATAGAATTGTTAATGAAATATTCAATGATTATGTTATCAGAGATGGTCAAGTAATACCTCTTTTTACAACATTTTGTGATGGAAAGGTGACTTATTGCAATGGATTGTATCAGTGGGGAAGTGTAGATTTAGCTGAGCAAGGTTATACTCCCATGGATATTTTAAAATATTATTTTGGAGATGATATTTCTTTAGTTGAAAATGCACCCGTTGGAGGTGTAGGTTTGACATATCCCGGAGAGCCGCTTACGCCTGGCGATTCAAGCATTATTATATTGAGACAACAATTAGGGTTAAACAGGATAGCAATGAATTTTCCTGCCATCCCACAAATAATTCCTGCAAATGGTTACTATGGGGAATCTACAGAAAATACAGTCAGAGAGTTCCAAAGAATCTTTAATTTGCCTGTAACAGGAATAATAGATAAAGCTACATTTTATAAAATAAGACAAATTTATGCAGCGGTTTCCAAGTTATCCGAATTAGTAGTAGAAGGTTCGATATATGAACAAATAATCGAAATATCAAAAGATGCTTTTTTAAAAGGAGACATAAGGCCTGGCGTTGATCTGTTACAATATCTGCTAAGTGTTATGTCAGTTTACTACCAATCTGTACCAAGTGTTGCGATAACAGGAATATTTGATGAACAAACCAGGGTTGCTGTCATTGAATTTCAAAAAGTTATGGGTCTGCCAACAACGGGTATTGCAGATGAAGATACATTAAACCTTTTGATTAGGGCTGCACTTGGAATATTCACCACATTGCCTCCAAAAGAAGTATATATTCCCTATTTAAGGTTTCCAGGTTTACCTTACAGAAAAGGTGAGGGTAGAGAAAGCCCCGGCATATTGATAGCACAAGAAATGTTATCTTATATATCGTTGGCTATTCCATCAATCTCCTATATAAGCGAAGATGGCATATTTGGAGAAGAAACAGAAAGAGCAGTAATAGCTTTTCAACAAATGTTTGGATTAGAGACGACAGGAGTGATAGATGAAGCTACGTGGAATGAATTATCAAGAGTCTATATGCAACAGAGATATGGTGGGCTTCAACCGACATTATAAAAATTTAACAAATAAAAATGACTAAGGTCATAAAACGTGAATTATTTAAGTGCAAAATTAAGATAAAGCAAAACGACAGCTAAAGACATATTACATAATGATAAGTTCTTTATAAATAAACTCCATCACTCTACTGCATATATTAAAGTATAAGTTTTAAGAAAGGAAATGATATAATGTTGTACTCAATTCGTTCATATAATAGATTAAATGCAAGTGAAACAGGTATATTAGACATTAGAGTATTAGATAATAGAAATAGACCTATATCAAAAGCTTTTGTTAGTATTGCTAAAATTTCTTATACAGGTCAATATAATGAAAGTGCAGAAGGTATAGTAATAGCAGAATTATACACAGATAATAATGGTATAGTCCATATAGAATTACCAGTATTAAATGAGTTAATGGATAGTAATGAATTTTATTCTGCGAACGTTTCTGACGAAGGATATTATAACGCTTATATTTACTATATTCAAATATGGCCTAATATGGCCACTTCATATGAGGTGGGCTTAACCCCAAGGATCAATGGAGAAGAAAGATTTAAATTTATTTTTCAACCAAAAAAAGGAACCATTCATGAACATTAATTTTATCTAATTAGATTTTATATACTTTTGCTAAAAGATTCTATCATATTCAATTTTATGGAGTAAAGCAAAAGAATATATATTTTCTGATATTTATTCTTTTAATTAAGTAAGTTTATCATTCAAATATCGCAGCATTTTAAAATATATTTATCACAAAAGCTATTGTCAAATCCGTAAAAAAAGGATTTAGCCAATGCTAAATCCCAGTAAATTCAATGGTCGGGATGAGAAGATTCGAACTTCCGACCCCAAGTCCCCCAGACTTGTACGCTAACCAAGCTGCGCTACATCCCGAATACATATGAGATTATAACCTATTTTGACAATTCTGTAAAGTGTTATTGAACAAAATTTTTAAAAGTGAATAAGAATTTAAATTTAATGTTGCTTTTTAAATTGTATTCTGTTAAAGTTTAAATATCCATGTATGTTGGATAAAATATTATATAAGGATGTACAAAAAATGAGTGAAGATAAAGATTTATTTGGCTGCAACTGCTCTGATGATGAAGGATGCGATTGTGGCGATGAAGGATGCGGATGCGGTTGCGGAGACCACGACGAAGAAATAATGACAATTACGCTTGAAGACGGAACAGAAGTTGAATGTGCAATAATTGCCATTTTCCCAGTAGAAGACAAAGACTACATAGCATTGCTGCCTTTGGAAAATCAGGAAGACGGAGAAGTGTTCCTGTACGGCTTTGAAGAATATGAAGACGGAAGCTTTGAATTATTGAGCATAGAATCTGACGATGAATATGAGCAAGTTACAAAAGCTTTTGATGAAATTCTTGATGAAGCTGAAATTGATGAATTACTTGACGACGAAGAAGAAGACGAAGATAAATAATATAAAACCCGCCAATGCGGGTTTTGTTTTTTGCATAAAAAAACCGGCTTTTTAGCCGGTTATATTTTATTGGTTTTTAAGAATTACGTCGTGAGCTCCGCCTTCTGAAATACTTGTTGAAGATACAAGACAAAGTCTTCCGTCTTTCTGAATATCTTTAATTGTTTTTGCGCCGCAGTTGCAGAATGTTGATTTGATTTTGTGAAGTGTGCTTCCAAGACCATCATCAAGTTTTCCGTTAAATTTGAACACTTTTTATAATCGATTTTAAAAAACAATCGGCAGTTTTTTTATATTTCAATCCACAATTACATTTAGGTAATTTTAACATATGAGCGAAAAATATGCAATAACTCTTTTGTAGCATAGTTTAAAAATACTAGCCAAGTTCATCTTCCTTTGGCATTTCAAATACATTATTTGGATAACCTCTATATGGTAGACAAGATTAAATAAGAAAAAACTAATTGATGTTAAAATTAAAATGTTCATATGATAGTTTTATAAATAAAAATGATAGAAACCCTTTTGCAAAAAAAGATTTAATATTGAAAAAACAATTGAAAAGAATAGGTTTTATAGAAGTCTATATAAATTTAATAACTTGACTATAATAAAAAATAATGTATAAAATTACAAAAAATACTTGACAAATAAGGGAAAGTATGGTATAATAATTATGTAGGGTAGAATAAATTTTAGACCTTGAATCAGCAATTCTTTATTGCTGATATGGCTAAATTCAGGCAAAATTAGGAGAACTTGATTTATATAACTTTGATTATCAGTTGCAAAAATTAGTATCTTTAAGAAATTTAGTAGGGCGTTTGCTTAACGCCTTTTTTGTATGTTTATAAATATTTAATAATAAGGTGGTTGGTAGATTAATGAAAAAACGGTGTTAATATATTTAAAATTTAGAACAAACTAAGTATTTATAATAGGTTTGTATCTTAAAATTAATACTTATAATTCAATGACAACAGAAAGGCAGGTGCAAAAATGATATAAAAATATATCAGTTTTATTTTATGGATGGTTCAATTTAGATATAAAAATGTATCGTTTTTATTAGTTACAGGTGCATGACAGATATAGAAATGTATCGAAACTGAACTGTATAATCTATAACATATATAGTCTATAACATATTATATAAGGGTTTCTTCACTTTCAGTGAAATAAACCTGCAAAGCATATAAAATTTAAATAAATATTTTAAGGAGAGTTTCAATGTCAAGAAGAAAACAAAGTACAATTAGTTTAAGCAATAAAGTGCTTAAAGGTTGGGAAAGAAGTGGTGTAATCAGTAAGTTTAAAGAATTGGGTGAAAAGGGTTTAGCGATATATTTTCTTTTAGCAAGAAGGCAAAATGGAGAAGGCTTAACTTGGATTGCCATTAGAGAAATATTAGACGCCTTAAATCTTCAAGGAAGAGATAAGAAAGAAATTGTTAGGGTTTTAAATTTGCTGAAAGAAGAAGGCTTAATACTCTGCAATGATATAGAAGATAATGTTAGCACGAGTAAAGAATTAAAGTTTTTAATAGAAACAGATTTGAAAGATGATAGTTTTACTACATTCTATCCAAATAATTTTGCGTTTTATAAATTATTAGGCGCTAAAGGGTTTGCGTTATTTTGCATGATAGAAAGCTATATAGGAACTAACAAAAGTGGGTATCCTACAATTAAAACATTGGAGGAAAAGACAGGGTTTAGCAAGAATACTATTTTACAATATATATTTATATTAAATGAATTAGGAATATTTGATGTATCGTATGGAACATATGATAAAGGTATTAGGAAAAATGATAATAATGTTTATTATCCAAATAAAGTAGGTAGAATTAAACTCTTAGAACGTATAAATGAAAACTATGAGGAAGTTGTTTCGGAATTAGAAGATATTAAATTCAAATATGAAGAACACAAAAGCCAAAGAGCAGAGAAAATTGAAAATAGTAAAAATAATAAAGATGAACATAGTATAATACAAATTGGATTTAGCATACCAAAATCAGAAAGTCAAAATAAATATGATATAGGTAATTGGTTTTAACAAGTAAGGCAACTAAAAGTGGTTGGCTTTTTTTATTGCAAAAAACAGGAGGAAATAATGAAAGATACAATCAGTCAAATGGAATTAAGTTTAACAAATTGCAAATTATTAGTTGAGCAGTTACTAATGACTAATTCTCAAATACTATTAAACAACGAAAGAGAACTGAATAAAGTAAAAATAATGAAACTTCAAATCGATGAAATATTAAGGGGTATAAACAGTAATAAATTTTAATTTATTGGAACGGTTTCAAATCTATTGCAAGCATTGGATGTCAACCACCAAAGCATAAAGATTAGGATTAAGTCAATCAATGAATTATAGATAGTTGTAAAGATGAGACTCCGATGGCTTTGTAATGTTTACCTAAATTGACGATGTAATATTAAAATGACATATAATTGATGACTTATGCAATCAATTATATGTTATTTTTTGACGATTAACGACGATAGATTTCTAATGTTATATAACTCCTAAAAATTATAAGTGTCATAACTTTTGAGTATAGATACTGTCTGTGAACTATAATGTTGTCAATATATGAATCAGTGTCGTTACTTGATGCCGAAATTGAAAAAGTGAGAGGTATTGTAAGGGTATTAGTAATAAAGAAGAAAAGCGCATTAATAAGAGAAGAGCAAACATAGGGTAGCAAAGATTTTTATTTTAAAATTAAATTAAAAAATTTTGGTTTAGTTAAAAAATTAAGGGTGTTTTATGAAAAGTAGTAGTTCTTAATAATATTAATAATTTAAAAATTAATTGATAATTCAATAAATGTAATTGTAAATATAAAATTTATAAACATATAAATTAAATTAAAAGTATAAAAATACGAATAATATAAATTGAATTATAATTTAAAAAAATCAAAACACCTTAATAAATAAACGAAAATTTACATTGACAGAACATTGAGTAATGTGTATAATCATGCTTGAAAAGCGCTTTTAGTAAAATTGATTATAATTTCAAATTGTGATTAACGATATCGTATAATAAAAATCTGCAGAAAAAAATTAATAATAGTAATATAAAAAAGTTTATCGGAGTAAAAAATGATATTAAAAGATATAAAATTAACTATTGATGAAATTATGTTAGACCCATCTAATCCAAGATTTAGTGTTTCGCTATCTTCTCAACAAGAAATTATTCAAGGAAAATTAATGGAAGACCATGAGACAAAGAATTTGTTAAATAGTATGCTGACAGGAATAACGTGGGTAAATAAAATTGTGGTAAGAAAACTGACAAGCTATGCATATAGTGATAGAAGTAATTTGGGAAATATTGAAAAATATAAGTATGCTGTAGTTGAAGGTAATACTCGTTTAGCATGTCTAAAAGACGAAAAGATGGATAATAAATTTAATCGAAGTATACCGATTCCTGTAATAGAGGTCGTAAAAGAAGAAAATGAAACACAAGATGATTTTGAACGTGAAATAAGAAGATTACAAGGTATTGCAAATGTTATGGTTGTAAAAGATTGGGGTTTGCTGCCAAAAGCTAAGCATATCTATAGATTATATGAAGATAAGAGACAACTTGAACCAACAAAATCAAATCAACAAATATTTAAAGATATTGGTATGGAAATAGGCATAAAATTTGGAGAAGTTAAGAGTTTTGTTTATAGATATATATTTTATAAAGAAATAATAGAAAACGCATCGAATATTGAGAAAGAGGATTGGAAATTTTTAGAGGTATTTGAACAAAATGAAGCAATTAGAAAGACCTTTGGTTGGGATAACAGTAAAAGTACATTCGAGTGGTATGAAGATGTTGATGAAGATGATACATTACTAAAACAAGAATTACTGTATATGTATCCTGATATAATAAAAAGTGCAAAACGAGAGCAAGTTAGTTCTAAAAAAGTACGTGATATTATTAGGGAAATACATGACAAAAGAAGTATAGAAGAGCTAATTTTTGAATTTAAAGATGTAGTAAATGATGGTGATGATAATTCCTATAGCAATTGGAAAACTAAATTTTTAAATAAACAAATTCAACAAGATAATGAATCTGAATGGAATAATAAGTTAAATGATGTAGTTGATTTATTAAAACAATATCCTATAAATGAAGATTGGCCACTAAAACATAAGGATAAGTTGCTTGAAATTAAGAAAAAGGCTTCACAATTAATAAAATATTTAGATACAATGGAAGCTGTTTAAAATGGCTAATCTAAGCCGCAAAAATTTAATGAAAATTGCTGACTATGTAATAAATAATTATGAAGGTGTAAGACAACAGGTTGACAACTATTTATTTGACTCAGCAGCAAAAATAATATTAAATACAAATATTAATATAAGTGAAGATTATTTTATAGACGAATTATGTGACATAAGCTCATCTAATTTTTCGAATTTTATTAAAACACTTCAAAATCTAATAGTTCAATATGGTGCTAATGCTAAAATTAATTTATTGTATTCACCACCTGCTTATATGATATATAATACTACTTTTGGGATTAACGTTATTAAAGGTAATGCTCCGAAGTTTATACAAATGATAAATTATATATTAGATAATGACTTAAAAGATGGTGTTTTTTATGAAAAATTCTGTTGCTTGTTTTTCAAAGATATTGGAATAAATTCATTTGAGACAAAGCATAGCAGAGATGATGGTATAGATATAATAGCAGAAGCAAATGTAACTTTTAACGGTAGATTAATAAAGCATATTTTTTATTCTAACCTTATGATATTAGCACAAGTAAAGTTCCATAAATGCAAAATGGATGTTTCAATAATCAGACATATTATAGGAGATAGTTTGTTTTATAGATTTAATAATGAGAATATTAGATTTAGGCCTTTGCAATTAATTGTTATAAATCATAATGGATTTACTTCGAGTGCTGAAACTTTTGCAGCGAAGTATGGTGTTATTTTATTAAGTTCAAGTTCATTGATTAATATCATAATGAATACAGAAGATATTAATTGTCTTAAGAGCATAGATTTTCTTAAGAAACATTATTTGAAATTATCTAATAATAAAGAAGACGATGAATGTCAATGTGTTAATAAATGTGAGTGTATAATTGATACGAGTTTTTAAGTACTAATATACATGTTAAATATAAATTGATAGATTAACATAGGCAAGCAATAAAATAAATCATTTAATGAAAACTAAGGCTTAAATATACCTTACAATAAGAAAATTTCTATTTAATATCAAACACAAACTAAGAAGTTCGTATAAATATTTTATACGGACTTTTTTAGTTATTTATGTCTGATTAAGGAAAGTATAATGTGTTTCAATAGAGTGTACTCTAAAAAAACGGTTAATATCTAATCATATTAGTTTCACATGGGTATTATAATTATTTTTAAGACGTTTCATAAATATGGTTGACCTTATTGAAACGAAGTGATATAATTGGTGTATAAAGGAATGGAGGTAAAATAATGTCAATTATATATAAAATATATGGCTACATAAGGGTAAGTTCAAAAGAGCAAAATTTAGATAGACAAAGACAAGCAATGATTGAATATGGAATTAATGAAAGAGATATTATAGAAGACAAACAGAGCGGAAAAGACTTCAATAGAAACGGATATTTGACATTAAAGAATAGTTTGCTAAGAGCAGGCGATACATTAGTTATAAAGGAATTAGACCGTTTAGGTAGAAATATGGATATGATTAAAACAGAATGGCAAGAACTTCAAGCCAAAGGGATTGATATTATAGTTTTAGATACACCAATATTAAATACAGTAAACAAAACAGACCTTGAAAAGAAATTAATATCTAATATTGTATTTGAACTATTAAGTTATATGGCAGAAAAGGAACGTATTAAAATTAGAGCAAGACAGGCAGAAGGAATTGCAATAGCCAAAAATAAAGGTATTTACAAGGGCAGAAAAAAGATAATAAATGATAACTTTGAAACGGTATATAAGGAATGGAAAGATAATAAGATTACAGCTGTCAAAGCTATGGAAAAGTTAGGCATGAAGAAAAATACATTTTATAGAAGGGTTAAGGAATTTGAGGGTATCAATTAGATACTCTCTTTTTTATTTGACATAAGGTGGATGTTTTAAGGATTTGCTAATAAATATTATATTCATTATTGTATAGGTGGTTCTAAAAGATATACAAAAATTTACATATATGCTATAATTTTAAAGCAAATACTCTAATATGAAAAAGGTTAATAAAATGTTTTAAAGGGTAACGTACTTAGGAATTTGTCAAAGGAAGTGATGAAATAAATGTTTTCTGCATTGGAAGATAACAATCATTTAGTTGATATTAATACTGCTGTAAAAAATATATTAGGCAAATATTTTTGTCCTTCATGTCATGAAGAACTTATTATTAGAAATGGTAATGTTAGGATTCCCCACTTTGCACACAAAAACAAAAGCGACTGTGACGATTATGATAATGATATGTCTGAATGGCATAGAAATTGGCAAATGAAATTTCCATTAAGAAACAGAGAAGTTGTTCTGAAATTAGATATCGAAAATGATAACAGCCTTTTTGCTGAAAACTGTAAAAGGATAATTCGAAGAACGGATGCATTGTGCTATGGTTATGCAATAGAATTTCAAAATAGTCCAATCTCAAATGAGGAAGTTGATGAACGAACTTTATTCTATAATCATTTAGGGAAGAAAGTGATTTGGATATTTAATATGATAGATGCATATGAAAGCGGAAAAATAAAATTCTGTGATGAATGGCATAATAAAAAAGACAATGGAGGGAAATACAGTTGGAATTATGCAAGTAAGACATTCATTAATTATGATTCTGATGATAAGGATGTAACTCTGATGTTCCAATTTTCTGAAGTTCGCCATGATGAAGAAGATAGAGAACAAAGTTATTTTGAAAGAGTAACATGGGCGGTAAATAGCACTACTGATTATCAAGAGACAAACTTTAAACATTTCTGCACTTCATATTACCCAAGTAATTTTACAGAGTTAATGGACAAGTTAAAAAGGAAAGCATTATAGAATGATTTCTTTCTAAATAAAGATGTAGACCTTAAGAATATACACCTAAACAAATTGACATGACTTAAGCTTATTAATTGTAAATGGTTAAGGTTATAGCAAGTTTCAGAAATAAATGGAATAAGTAAAAGTACATTGATAAGAGCAAATAGAGGGTAGCAAATATTACGCTATTCTAAATTTTATGTAGAGGTTATATGTAGAGGTTATATATTGAAGTTTAATATATGTTATCGTTTACTTTTTAATAGAATAGTAGTAAAATTATTTTGTCAGAATATGTAAATATTTAAGTTGCATTTTATATGATATAAAATAAGTCATGAACATATGGGGGACGAGAATGAGCGAATTTGTAACTATGAATAACTCATACAGAGTTAATACAGGGATAAAAAAAGGGTTAAGAATATGCGGTAGTCCAAATGAGGTAAAAATAGCACAAGAGCTTTCAAAATTTTTCGGGATAACATTTTCAAAGCAAGGTAAATTTAAAACTACAGACTATACTATAGATTTTCTACAACCTAATCAAGAATTAAGAGAATTGTATAACTTATATAATGAAGTGTTATTATTATTTTCTCCGTATACAACATTTCAAAAAAGAACAATGGATTTTGTTGATAAAACGTTAGAAGAATATGATAATAGGTTAGATAAGGTATGTATTTTTATTGTTAGTAATGATAATGATATTGAAAGTGCCATAAGAAGTATAAATAGTGAAAACAAAGATTCAAGAATTATAGTTCCATTTACATATGATGAAATTTTAAAAGGTAAATTAAATAAGAATTATATATATACCAAACTAAGAAAATATTTTTATAATAGAGATTTGTTTGCTCTTGAGTCTCCTTTGAAAACAGATGCCTATTTTTTTGGACGAAATAAATTAATTCACTATTTATACGATAAGTATATGATTGGGGAACAGAGTGGTTTATTTGGATTACGAAAAATAGGTAAAACATCAGTATTATATGCATTAGAAAGACAATTAGCTATTCGAGGAGGAATTTCAATATATATAGATTGTCAAAATCCAAGTATACATTTTAGCAGATGGAATGAATTATTAGCTAATATAGTTGTAGAAATTAAAAATAAATATGAATTGTCATATGAAATTTTGGATGTTGATGATAGATATGTTGAAAGGCTTGCTGCCAAGTCTTTTGAAGAAGATATAAAAAAGATATACGATTTATTAGGGAAAAAAGAATACTTATCATTTTCGATGAAATTGAGCATATTAGTTTTTCAACATCAGGTACAGAGCATTGGAAGCAAGGTAATGATTTTTTGAATTTTTGGCAAACATTACGTTCGCTATATCAGAAGGAACAAAAATGGTTTGTATTTCTTATTGCAGGTGTAAATCCATTATGTGTTGAAACACCAATTATAAATAGTATTGATAACCCTATTTTTGGAATGATAAATCCAACCTATTTAGAGTTGTTTAGTGTAAAAGATGTACGCGATATGATTGGTAGTATTGGTAAATACATGGGATTACGATTTGACGAAGAAATATATACAAAGTTAACTGAAGATTATGGAGGGCATCCGTTTTTAATAAGGCATATATGCAGTTTAATAAATAAGGATGCTGCATTAGAAAGACCATGTGAGGTTTCAAAATATGATTATTCTATAAAAAAAGAGAAATACGACAAAGATATAGAAAATTATGTTGAACTAATTTTATGTGTTTTAAGAAATTGGTATAAAAATGAATACGATTTATTAGAAATACTTGTTATAGATGGAAATGAGGAATTTAAGAGTAAAATTGATTTTAGTAGTAATGAGATTAATCACTTATTAGGATATGGGATTTTGAAAGAAGTAAAAGGGAATTATTATATAACTATAAATGCAATATCAATATATATTGAAAAATTACATAAAAAGAACAATAAACCAACTAATAAAGAAGAGACATGGCAATTCATATCTTTACGAAGAAATACAATTGAAGATAAATTAAGAAAAGTTATGGTAATGCAAATTGCATGTCAGTATGGTACAAAAAATGTGAAAAAGAAAGTATTGGAAATAATTGAAACGAACAAAAAAACAAATTTATTAGACAAAGAACTTGATGATATTTTAATAAATAACTTTTTTCTTTTAGATATTAAGAAAGTAATTATGAAAAATTGGACATTATTTGAAAAAATATTTGTAGATAAAAATAAATTTGATATTTTTTTAGATATAGTAAATAAATTTAGAGTTGATGCTCATGCAAAAACAATTTCTGATTCTGATATGTTAATGCTTCAATCTGCATTTAATTGGTTTGATGAGGCTTTAAACGGGTTAATGATTTAAATTATTGCATTTATTTATATAAAACTAATATACATTTAAGAACAAATAGAGGGTAGCAATTAGCTACTCTTTTTGATAGGGGGATATTTTACAGTATTTGCTTTTTAAAACTTTAATGTAATACTCATAACACATCTGTTCTCTAACAAAGATGTGTTTTATTAAGTCAATATGTTAATTACAAGTTTTGGTAGAAAGTTGAAAGTGATTGATATATAATGAAATTATAATTATAACATAATTTTATAGAAAGTATTTTTATTATTTATAAAAATATATCAAGAAAGAAGGCATTAAATATGAAAGTTATTTTATGGGATAGTGATTTTACTGAAATAGCTTGGGAAAGAAAATGCGAAGAATTAGATATAGATATAAGGTCAAGAGCAATAATATTCGATGATATAGATGAATATGAAGTTTCAAATAGAATATCAGGTGAAATTTATGGGGCGCCATGGAGTTACGATAATCATTATCGTCAAGTATACTTAGATGAAAAGTGGAATGAGTATATGCATTTTGAAGAAATAAGCGAAAATGATGAAAGAGCTAATAACAAAAAATACAAATGGGAAATTGTTTTTGTAGAAAAAAATAAAAGATGGAGAGGAATGGCCATAAGTACGAATTATAACTTAAGAAGAACATTAAGAGATGATGAAAGTTTTTCTGTATGTATAAAAAGAGAAGTTAAAAAATATGAAGATATAGAACAAATAATGTTCGAACTAAAGGATATAATGAGAAAAAAAACAATTGTTAGTGGCAATGATAAAATGCTTGCTTTAAATAAATTAGAATTTGAAAAAATACTCAATATGTATAAAAATATTATGGGTAATAATAAAATGGTTTCGGATGAATTGTATAGAAAAGAAGAAGCTTTTATTAATATATTATTTAATTAAGTAATTAATAGAAAAATTGGGAACAATGTAAAATCTAATGATTTAAAGTTTAAATGATTCTTGTAAAAAAAATCTACGTATTGAAGGTGAGGTATTTTATGAGTATAACAATAACATTGGAGGAAAAATTAGTAATTCTTATATCAATATATGATTTGGGTGGTTGCGGAACAAAAGAAGAGGTTTTAGATAATATAGATGAGAAATGTTATTTGAATTTAACACAGTCGGAAAAACAATATAAAGAAAATAGACATGAACTTGTTTGGAGAAACACATTAGCTTTTGAAAGAAAACATCTTGTACAAGCAGGATATTTAGATGGTTCTATTAGAAATCAATGGAAAATAACAAGTGATGGAATAGATTATATGGTTGAATTGTGTAATTTATTTTCTCAAAGTAGTCCAAGCTTATTTAAAAAAAGTACAAGTAATTTATTAGTTCGAGCATTAAATATAAAAGATGAATTTTCTAATGACTATTCAGATAGAGAAAAAGAATTCCAAGAAGATTTGATAGACTTAGAAAATGAGATTGAACAAGTTTCTATCAATAGAATTAAGAGATATCAGAAAATTACAAGAGACCTTAAATCTAAATATGGCAATCAATGTCAGATTGAAGGTTGTAATTTTACATTTGTGCAGAAAAATCAGAAACATTATTCAGAGGCTCATCACCTTAATCCGTTAGCAAACAATGGGAGCCAAGATGAAGAAAATGTAGTTATTTTATGTCCTAACCACCATAGGATGATGCATTATGCTATAGTGGAAGTATCTGAGCGCAAAGGTTTTAAAAGAAAATTATTAATTAGTAATGTTGAAAATTACATTGTATATAAATAAGTACGAAGAGCAGTCAAAAAGTTTATCGAAAGCAATGTCTTTTAATGGGTATTTTAAATAATGGTGTAATTATTATTTGGATTACAAATGAAATAAAAAATTTATTTATTAATATAAATAATTTGCAGTTATTAAAATTATCTTAAGGGGGTAGTATGCCAAGTATATTAACCGATTTAAATCCAATCATCCCAATAATAAATTTATTTGTAGCAATAACAAGTTTATGTGTAGCAATAATATTTTTTTTAATACCATTAATTAATAGCATATGTATTATAAGAAAAGAAATTGATAGAAGTCTAAGTGATGGTATCAAATATCATTTGAATAATAAAATTGAAGAAGCAAGAAATGAATATAATAAGGCATTGAAATATCAGAATAAAAAATTTTGTAAAAGATTAATCATTGATGTTAAACTTAATCTTTATGAAACCTATCATCATGAAAAAATAGATAAAGAAAAAAACTTGGATATTGCAAGAATTAACGAAGAAGCTTTATTGAAGGCATTACCTAATTATAAAGATAAGAAGTATCTGAAGTTAACTAAGTATAAGTATAAGTATCAGTATGCAATTTTATGTTGCAATTTGGGTGATATATATAATGAATTAGCTTTAATTCGCAGTGCTAAAAATAACTATGAAAACTCTAAAAAATATTCATCAAAAGCGATTGATGTATTTAGAAATATCAAGAAATTAGATAAAAATTATTTTGGTACAGTTGGTTTAACATATAGTAATTTAGCTATCACATATAGGGGATTAGCTAATCTAAAAAAAGATATTAGCTTATTACAAATATCTTTAAATAATGCAGAAAAATCATTAACTATATATGAAGAAATAAAGGATTATTTTAATATAGCAAGGATACAAAACAATATTGGAAATATATATAGTGATTTAGTAAAATATAAAGAAGATATAAATGAACGAGAAAAAAATTATATTAACAGTGAAAATTATTTGTACAAATCATTAGAGTTCTATAAAATAGAAAACTATCCTTATGAATCTGCAAGGTCATATCAAAATCTTGGCTCGGTAAATTTACATATGATGTACTATTGTGATGATAAAAATAAAGCATATTCATATTTTATCAAGGCTAAAGAAAATTATGAAATATGTAAAAGTGTTATTATAAAGGATAAGTATGAGAATGAATATATTAATCTATATTATAATTTAATGTCTTTAAATTTTCAGGCATTGAAAAAGTTTGGTGACATACAGTTAATACCTAATGTTGTTGATTACGGTAACTTTGTACTTGAAATTTGCACTATAGAAAATAATCCTAAAAGGTATGTTGATACAAATGGAATAATAGCATCTGTTTGTAAAATTGCAATTGAGTGTTGTGAATTTATAGATGAAAATGAAAAAATTGACATGATTGAAGATGCCATTAATAGATTTGAAATTGTATTAAGATTTAAGGAACTTAGTATGCAGAAGAAGGCAAATACAATAATTGACTTGATAAGGTTAAACATGACGCTCTTAGATATGACTAAATCAAAAGTTTATGAAGTAAAATGTAATAGTTATTGCAAAGAATTAGAAGATATAATAAAAGTAAATCCTGAAGTTATGATTGAAATAGAAGATATGTTTTTTAATAATGTAGAATAGAAAAATAGTTAAATCATATGTCATGTATAATGTGATAGTATGGTTTAAAAAGGAGGGAATTACCATGTCAATACCTTTTAGGCATAGCGCAGGATTTGGAAAGAGAATGGAATATTACATAATAGGCTTAATGTTAAAAGAGGGTCTCGATTGCTATGTTCCGCTTGTAGATGATGATGGAATAGATGTTGTTGTTAGAAAAGAAGATGGTAGCTTTATTGAGATACAAATTAAGGCAAGGTCAAAAGATGTAAAAGAGGGTAATGCTGCTCTTTTTGCTGCAATGACTCATAGTGAGCGTGATAACTATTACTTCGTTTTTTATTCTGAAAAAATGGAAACAATGTGGATTTTATCTTCGCAAGAATATTTAAAAGAGTGTACCACAAACAAGACAGGTAAAAATCTAGGAAAAAGAAGTATATTGTTTAATGGAACAAGAACTGATAATACAACAGGTAAAAAGATTGAATATACAAAACCGCAATTTGAGAAATATGTTGCAAAGGACTTCTCAAGGTTCTGTAGTTAATTATTATTATACGGAGGAAAAAGACAAATGAAAGTTAAAAAAGTAATATTAAGTTTTATAATTTGTACATTATTAGTTATCAATATAAAAACTGCATTTGCAAATTCCTTATTACAAAAGATTGATGTGCTTATTAACAGCATAAGTCTTTATGTAAATAATGAACAGGTTACAGTTAGTAATTTCCTATTTAATGGTACAACCTATGTTCCTTTAAGGTCAGTTGCCGAAATGAATGGTATGGAAGTAAAGTGGGATGGAGAAAATAAAAGAGTTGACTTAATAAGTAGTGAAACTTTTAATATGAAAGTAACTGATGGAAAATACAATATAATTGGTGCCAATCCAAAGCCATTTACAGATGGAAATTATTTTAAATGGAATTATTTAATGATAGTTTTCGATGCTAATACAAAGAAAATGAAAGATAATAGCAAAGTTGTTTTAATTGATAATAAAGGAAATCGAATTAATGTAGAAAGTCAGTCAGGAATGACCGCAAAAGATAACTTTTTAATAATTCCTAAGAATCAATTAGAACTAAACACATATTACAGTTTATACATACCAAAAGATAACATAGTAATGGAAAATGGCGACTTATATGGTGAAGAAATATTAATATATTTTAAAACAGCAACTAATGCAATAAGGGGTAGCATATCATCAGAAGGCAATTTGTTCGGAAAATCAGTTGCTATAAGAGATTTAAATGGGAATGAATATATTACTAATGTAGTAGGTAAAAATGAGTTTTATTTTTCTGATATACCTTCGGAAAGATATAATGTTACTATTAGTGGTAATTCATTTGGAAATATATCAGTAGAAGAAAATATTATTAATAATGTGAAAGTAATTGGAGAATAAGTTAAAAAAATAGGGCAATATGAATGCCCTATTTCATTTTAATTATATCTTTTTTGTTTTTACTTAAAATTACATCTAAAGGATTATATTTATCATAATCCTTTTCTAAATCCGAAGTGATTAGATTAACATATACTTGTGTACTTCTAATGCTTTTATGACCAAGCAGTTTTTGCAAGACAAATAAATTTCCACCATTTGTAATAAACATTTTGGCGAATGTATGCCTGTAACTGTGTAAAGATGTTGTGCTAACGCCACGTTGTAGGTTGTACCTTCTAATAGCATCTTTAAGGGCAGCTCTTGTAAGTTGTTCGCCATATGCATTGCAAAATAAATAATCTTCATTATTTCCTTTTCTATAAGTTAAATATTCAGATAATATTACTGATAAATTGAGTGCCATAGGTACGATAAATGGAGTTTTATTTTTAGTTATTGCCAAAGTAATTAAGTTATTATAAAAATCTAAATCTTTAATTTTGATATTTAAAAGAGTAAGACTTCTTACCCCTGTGCCAAGTAGAAAGTTTACTATAACCCAATCTCTGTATTTTCCGAATATACATTTGTCTATATTAGGTTTTTTCAAAAGTTCACATAACTCTTTTTCAGAGTAAGTTTTTCTTATAGACTTTTCTTCTTTTACTAAATTGATTTTAAACTTAGTTAAATATTCTTTATCCATTGCCCAATAAAATATCATTCTTAAATCACTAAGTTTTATATTGATAGTTGTATTTTTATTTCCTTGTTTTCTTAGCCACAAAATATAATTGTCTATAACATCACTTGTAATGTTATTAATTAAAAAATTATCATCATCTAAAAATAGATTAAAATTTTTATAACATCTTTTCACTAAGTCAATAGTGTAGGGAGAAAAAGAATTGAGTATCATATGATTTTCATATTTTTCGAAAACCGTATTAATACTCAATTCTTCTTTAATCTTATTCATTATAATTTTCATTATTACCACCCACAATCATCAAAATTTTGTTTTGAAACTGTGGATTGAAATTTTATTAAAACTGTGTTTATCAGAAGTGTTTATAAACTGATTTTTTCGAACTTATAATTTATTAAAAACTCGAGACTTATTGGTTTTTAAGAATTACGTCGTGAGCTCCGCCTTCTGAAATACTTGTTGAAGATACAAGACAAAGTCTTCCGTCTTTCTGAATATCTTTAATTGTTTTTGCGCCGCAGTTGCAGAATGTTGATTTGATTTTGTGAAGTGTGCTTCCAAGACCATCATCAAGTTTACCTGCATATGGAACGTATGAGTCAACGCCTTCTTCAAACTGAAGTCCTGCTTTGCCGCCTAAGTCATATCTTGCCCAGTTTCTTGCTCTGTTGGAACCTTCGCCCCAATATTCCTTCACATATCCGTTGCCGTACTTTATTTTAGCGGTAGGACTTTCGTCAAATCCTGCAAAATATCTTCCAAGCATTACGAAATCAGCACCCATTGCCAAAGCTAATGTGATGTGATAGTCAAGAACAATTCCGCCGTCTGAACAAATAGGAACATAAATTCCTGTTTCTTCAAAATATTCGTCACGGGCTGCAGCAACATCAAGCACTGCTGAAGCTTGACCTCTGCCTATACCTTTTTGTTCTCTTGTTATGCAGATTGATCCACCGCCGATTCCTATCTTTACGAAATCTGCTCCTGCATCAGCCAGGTATCTGAATCCTTCTCTTTCAACAACGTTTCCGGCTCCAACCTTAACTTTGCTGCCGTAAGTGTCTTTAATCCATTTTATAGTGTCAGACTGCCATTCGCTGAATCCTTCTGAAGAGTCTATGCATACAATGTCAACTCCTGCTTCTACAAGAGCAGGAACTCTTTCCTTGTAATCTCTTGAATTGATTCCGGCACCAACAATATATCTTTTCTGACTGTCAAGAAGTGAACGTGGGTTTTCCTTGTCTTCTGAATAGTCTTTTCTGAAAACCATGTACACCAGATTGTAATTATCATCAACTATAGGCAATGAATTCAATTTGTGTTCCCATATGATGTTATTTGCTTCGGTTAGGGAAATTCCTTCGTGTCCTACAATCAAGGATTTGGCAGGAGTCATGAATTCTTTAACTTTTTTATCAAGAGGGTCCCTTGTGGTCCTGTAATCTCTGCTTGTAACAATTCCCAAAAGCTTGCCTGTAGGAGTTCCATCTTCTGTAATTGCCATTGTTGAGTGGCCTGATCTTTGTTTAAGATCAAGAACATCACTTAAAGTGTTTTCAGGTGTAAGATTTGAATCGCTTATAACAAAACCGGCCTTGTATTTTTTTACTTTGCGAACCATTTCTGCTTCGCTTTCAATTGATTGAGATCCGTAAATAAATGAAATACCGCCGTTTTTTGCTAATGCAATTGCCATGTTGTTGTCAGAAACTGACTGCATTATGGCTGAAGAGAATGGTATGTTAAGTTTTAAATCAGGTTCTTCACCTTTTTTAAATCTGCAAATGGGTGTGCTTAAATCAACATTTTCAACAATGCAATCTTTGGTTGTGAGGTTTGGTAAAAGTAAATATTCTCCAAATGTTCTGGACGGCTCGTTGATAATTCTTGCCATGGTTATCTCCTTTTCGAATGTTATCACTATTATAATTATTCTTGATAGATTACCATATCATAACTTTATTGTCAACTCTATAATTTCATAATAAATTTTAACTTTGACTTATAAATTTCTGTACAGTATTGAATAACAAAATGTAAAAAAAGCCGTCCATTGCACACGAATAAATTGTCCGTATGATAAAATAATTATTATAGATATTATTAAGATTGGTTTAATAATAAGTATATATAATGCAATAATATATATTGAATATAGATATTATGAAATTTAAACATACTTTATCGGAGGACGTATGAAAGAACATAAAAACAACAAAAAACCATTTGTCTATTATTACATGATAGTCATGTTTGTGGTAATACTTTTAAATGCAATGGTGTTTCCATATTTGAACCAGATGCAGTCAAAAATAAGTGAGGTTGACTACGGAACATTTTTATCAATGGTTGAGTCCGGAAATGTGACAAAGGTTGAAATTAATGAAACACAAATAGCTTTTAAAGCAAATTCGAATCCTGAAGGAGTGTATGTCACAGGCAAAATGGAAGACCCAATGCTTGTTGACAGACTTCTTTCCTCAAGAACAAAAATAGAATTTGGCAAGATAGTACCCAAGGAAAATTCAGTGCTGATGGAAGCCATTTTGTCATGGGTTATTCCTGTATTGATATTTATAGCAGTAGGACAAATTTTATCTAGACAGTTGTCTAAAAAAATGGGCTCATTCGGCAATTCCATGCAGTTTGGAAAATCAAATGCAAAAGTCTATGTGGAGGCACAGACAGGAAAAAGGTTTGAAGATGTTGCAGGACAGGATGAAGCAAAGGAAGCGCTCACTGAAATTGTTGACTTCCTTCACAATCCGAAAAAATAATGAAGAAATAGGTGCAACAATGCCGAAGGGCGCACTGCTGGTGGGACCTCCGGGAACAGGAAAGACATTGCTGGCAAAGGCTGTGGCAGGGGAAGCCAAAGTTCCTTTCTTCTCAATTTCCGGTTCTGAATTTGTGGAGATGTTCGTTGGTATGGGAGCTGCAAAGGTAAGAGACTTGTTCAAGCAGGCTCAAGAAAAGGCGCCGTGTATTGTTTTCATAGATGAAATAGACACCATAGGAAAGAAAAGAGACGGGGGAGGCATAGGCGGAAATGATGAAAGAGAGCAGACATTGAATCAGCTCCTTACTGAAATGGATGGATTTGACGGCAAAAAAGGAGTTGTTATTCTTGCAGCCACTAACAGGCCGGAATCTCTGGATAAAGCATTGTTAAGACCGGGCCGTTTTGACAGAAGAATACCAGTAGAACTTCCAGACCTGGCAGGACGTGAGGCAATTTTAAGAGTTCACGCTAAAAATGTGCATTTAGATGAAAATATAGATTTCAATGCAATAGCAAGGGCTACAGCAGGGGCTAGCGGCGCTGAGCTTGCTAACATAATAAATGAAGGAGCCCTGAGGGCTGTTAAAAATAAAAGAGCAACAGCTTCACAGGAAGATCTGGAAGAAGCAGTTGAAGTTGTTATTGCAGGTTATCAAAGAAAAAATGCTGTTATATCTCCTAAGGAAAAGAAAATCGTAGCTTATCATGAAATAGGGCATGCGCTAGTGGCAGCCAAGCAGACTGAATCTGCTCCTGTACACAAAATAACCATTATACCACGTACATCCGGAGCACTTGGATATACTATGCAGGTGGCAGAGGAAGAAACATTCCTTTTGTCCAAGGAAGAAGCATTCAATAAAATTGCCACATTTACAGGTGGGCGTGCTGCTGAAGAAGTTGTTTTCAATACATTTACAACTGGAGCTTCAAATGACATCGCTCAGGCAACAAACCTTGCCAGGGCAATGGTAACACGTTACGGCATGAGCGAAGAATTCGACATGATGGCACTTGAAACAGTGAACAATCCATACCTTGGGGGAGAATCATCTCTTGCTTGCTCATCAAACACTTCAAGTAAAATTGACGATGAAGTGTTAAAAATTATTAAATCCGCTCATGATAAAGCCATACAGATATTGAAGGACAATGAAGAAAAACTTCATGAACTTGCTAATTACCTGCTTGAAAAAGAAACAATAACCGGGGAAGAGTTCATGGAAATATTGAACAAATAATCAAAGAAGGTGCTGTATGCGAAATGAATTGTTGAGAAAAGAGCTGTGGGACATGATCAGATTTACAAATATAAATCTGGAAACAGCCTTTAAGCCTTTTATAGAAATACATGGACTTACAATGATGCAAAGCAGAATACTTGTTGCTGTGAAGGAATGTGAACAGGCCACAGTGGGAACTGTGTCAAAAATAATTGATGTAAAAAGCGGCAATGGTTCAAATATGTGTAAAAAGCTTGAACAAGAAGGGTTTGTAAAAAGAATAAGAAGTTTAGAGGATGAGAGGGTTGTGAGGCTGGTACTGACAGAAAAAGGAGAGAAAACCCTTGAAAAAATAAATGAGGATATTTTGAACAAATATGGACCGGTTCTTGACAACAAGACAGATGAAGAATTTGAACAAATGATAAAAGGAATAAAGTTACTTAATCAGCTGCTGATAGATTTTGACAAAATAGCTCAGTAATAAATAAAAAAATGTAAAAAAATGTTTTTGTACCCCAAAATTATTAGGGCTTGTTCGAATAATATAACAAGTAGGTAATACTTAATAAACAAGCCCCCCTTGTAAAGAGTTATTAATTATGAGTCTTTACTTTAATAAAAGATGATTTCTGCAGAGATCATCTTTTATTTATTTTATAACCTAGCCCCATTGTTACAAAATCTGTCATCTTCATTATCAACAAATCTGTACCTTTAGAAAGTTATAGAATAAGGTTATATTTATTTTATTAAATCAAGAGGGGATATTATTATGAAAAACGTTCCTAAAATTGCAGCAATCCATGATATGTCAGGCGTTGGAAGATGTTCTATGACTGTTCTTATGCCTGTTCTTTCGGCTCTTGGATGTCAGGTTTGTCCTCTTCCCACTGCTCTTTTAAGCAATCATTCAGAGTATAAAAATTTTTATTTTTTTGACTTTACAGAGCACATGGAAGAATACTATTCAAACTGGGAAAAAAACAAAGAAGAATTTGACTGCTTGTACAGCGGATTCATAGGTTCAGAAAAACAAATCAACATCATGCTTGACATTATAAATAAAATAAAAACAAAAAAAAATGTGCTGGTTGTTGTGGATCCTGTAATGGGAGACCATGGCATTACATACAAGACATATACCGATAAAATGGTAGAAAAAATGAGCCAGCTGGTGCACAAGGCAGATATAATCACCCCTAACATGACTGAAGCAAGCATATTGCTTGGAGAAAAATATTTGGACCATAGAATAGATACGGCACTTCTAAAAAGTTATTTACAAAGGCTTTGCAGTCTTGGTCCGGACATTTGTGTCATTACGGGAATAGCAACAATGGATGGTGAAAACATCAATGCATGCTACGATAAAAGAAACAATGAATACTGGAAAATTCCGTTTAGGTTTGTTGACAAAAGGTATCCCGGTACAGGAGATTTGTTTACTTCTCTTTTGGTTGGATATCTCATGAACGATAAAAAACTTCCTGAAGCAATTGAAGAAGCTTCAAGGTTTGTATCCCTGGCTGTTAAGGGAACTTACGAGGCAGGGACACCCAGCCGTGAAGGGGTATTGTTTGAGAAAATAATGAAAGAATTGTACAATGAAATAGAAGTTTATAAATATACAAAATTATAAAATATAATCCTGTAAAGAGCAGCTGTTTATACAGCTGCTTTAATTTTTTTATTTTTGGAATATATTTCGAAAAACTGTAAATAATAATCATAATTTACATAGATTTTACATCTCTAAATGTCTCTCCAGGGCATGAAATGAGCAAGACCCTGATTAAAATGTACAAAAAAAAATAAAAAAAAGCTTGTAAAAAAACAGGAAGTGTTGTACAATATCATTTGTTCAAAAAATGTGGGATTTTGAAAAGGGATTGCCAATAATGCGTAAATTTATACTTATGCAAAAAGTAAATTTTCTTATGAAAATTTATACCTTTAATTGACAACGCCAAGTCAATTACTGAGAAACTATTAAAGGTTGGTGTTAAAATGAAAAAGAACAAAATGTACCCGTTTATAATATTAACAGTACTGATAATGAGCTTTGTTTTAACTTATTATAACCGTGGTAACACGAAGAATATTGCATTTGCAGACACAGAAAATATTGTTGCAACAAATGCAGTAACTCCATTTAAAGAACTGAAATACGATATTGACAGAAGCAGCGTAGAACATGAGACAAAAATAGTATATAACGATCAAAAATATGTTGACTACAAAGAAGTAGTCCAAGAAGGATCAGACGGAATGAAAAAATCCGTCTACCAAGAATCATATGTGGACGGAAAACTAATTTCCAAATCGTTGGAAGAAGAAATCGTCTATATAGAACCTGTAGAAGAAATAATTGAGGTGGGAACAAAGGAATATGTGGTAGCAACATCAAGAGGCGGATTCCGTTTTGATCAGGAACTTGATATGGTTGCTTCAGCCTATGACTTGTCTTATGAAAGTTGCGGCAAGTATCCTGACCACCCCGAATATGGTATAACAGCATCTGGCACAAAAGCTCAGCCAGGTACAGTTGCAGTAGACCCGAGTGTAATACCTCTTGGAACGAAGCTTTACGTAGCTTCCACAGATGGCAGTCCTGACTATGGTTTTGCAACGGCTCTTGATACAGGAGGAGCGATAAATGGTTACAGAATAGACTTGTTCATGGAAGATGGAACAGAAGCACAAAATTATGGAATTAGGCAAGTTAAAGTCTACATACTAGAGTAGCCAGAAAGAAAAAATTGCTTGAAAGAGCAATTTTTTCTTTTTTTGAATATAAATATAGGCAAAATTATAAAAGTAGTGTATATTATTATTAGATTAACATTAGACGAGGAGTAAGATTTTATGAAAAAACCAATATTCATAGGAATATGTGGAGGAACCGGTTCAGGAAAGACTACAATAGTGAACAAAATATATTCTGAGGTTCCGGAAAAAAGTATAGCAATAATGGAACATGACTCATACTATAAAGACCAAAGCTCATTGACATACGAAGAAAGATGCAAGACTAATTACGACCATCCATTTGCATTTGACACAGATTTGTTTGTGGAACACATCAAGGTACTTAAAGAAGGAAAATCCATAAACAAACCAATATATGACTACGGAATTCACAACAGAAAAACAGAGACAGTTGCTGTCGAACCCAGAGAAATAATAATTGTGGAAGGACTTCTTGTATTTTACGAGGAAAGAATAAGAGACCTGCTGGATATAAAAATTTATGTTGATACAGATGCTGATATAAGAATTTTAAGAAGAATAATCAGGGACATCAATGAAAGAGCTAGAAGCCTCGATTCTATAATAAACCAGTATATGAACACCGTACGACCTGCCCATGAGCAGTTTATAGAACCAAGCAAAAAATATGCGGATATAATTGTAACTGAAGGCGGCAACAACCTTGTTGCCATTGACCTTATGGTTACAAAAATAAGATCTCTTTTGAACATTGAACAATTAAAGGAGCAACAGCTTGATTAAGGAAATAATAGTAGTTGAAGGCAAGTCAGACATTTCAGCAGTGAAAAAAGCTGTTGATGCGCAGGTAATTGCAACCAGCGGACTTGGCATAAACGATCAAATAATAAAAACAATAAAAAAGGCCTCAAAGAACAAGGGGATAATAATACTTACTGATCCGGATTATCCAGGCAAGAAAATCAGAAACATTCTTTCTTCTGAAATAGAAAACTGCAAGCATGCTTTCATTCCTAGAAACCTGGCAAACAAGGACGGAGACATAGGAGTTGAAAATGCAAGCCCAGAGGTCATAAGAGAAGCACTTGAAAACGCCAGGGCTGAAATATCAGAAAACATTCAGGAATTTTCAAACAGTGATATGGTATACTATGAGCTCCTTGGGAATGAAGATGCTTCCAAAAGAAGAGGCTTAATTGGAGATGAGCTTGGAATAGGCTACTGCAGTGCCAAGCAATTTTTAAAAAGGCTTAACACTTTTGGAATAACAAGAGAAGAATTGGAAGAAGCTATAATTAAAATTGAAAATTCTAAGATCGATAAGGAAACGGATAAATAATGGATGATAAAAAACTGTATTCACCGAAGGTGATGAAGTACATATTAGACAAGTACGGATTCAAATTCAGCAAAAGTCTTGGTCAGAACTTTCTTATAGACGGCAACATTATAAACAACATTGCTGAAACGGCAGAGCTCGACGAAAATTCAGGAGTAATAGAAATAGGTCCTGGATTTGGAACATTGACTCAAGTTTTATGCAGCAAGGCTAAAAAGGTAGTTGCCATAGAAGTAGACAAAAGCCTTGAGAAAGTTCACAAGGAAACACTTGATTATGATAACATAAAAATCATATACGAAGATTTTATGAAAGTTGATGTTGTAAGACTAATAGACGAAGAATTCCAGGGAATGGACGTCAAGATTGTGGCAAATCTTCCCTACTACATAACAACACCAATTATAATGAAAATACTTGAAGAAAGATACAAAATATCAAAAATAGTTGTAATGGTTCAAAAGGAAGTGGCTGAGAGACTTAATTCCACAGCAGGAAGCAAGGAGTACGGTGCAATCACACTTGCCGTAAATTACAGGGCTGACACAAGAATTGCCATGATAGTTCCAAACACAGTATTCATGCCAAGACCAAAAGTTGATTCAGCAGTAATTTCATTTGACATTCTTGATAAGCCGAGAATCCAGGTTCTCGATGAAAACATGCTTTTTGCAGTAATTAAAGCATCGTTTGGACAAAGAAGGAAGACACTTCTTAACGGCCTCAGCAACAATTTGAAATTGCCAAAGGAACAAATAAAAATGGTTTTAGAAAGAGCAGGAATTGATCCGGGAGTGAGAGGGGAAACATTGAACCTCCAACAATTCGGAGATATTGCTGATGAGATTATAAAACTAAGCAATTAAAATTAGGAGGTATTTATGATTATTTATACTAAGACAGGAGATAAAGGTCAGACATCGCTTTATGACGGAACAAGAGTTGACAAAGATTCGCTGAGGGTTGAATCTTACGGAACAATTGATGAACTCAATTCTTCCATAGGATTTGCAGCAAAGTTTGTTGAAGATGAAGCCATAAAAGACCAGCTTCTTAAAATACAGATAAGGCTGTTTTTTGCAGCCGGTGAACTTGCAACTGTTGAAGAAGGAGTTTACAAGTACAAAATCAGAGAAGAAGACATTAAAGCCCTTGAAGGAATAATTGATGAATATCTGCCGAAAATTTCCGGTGCAGACAAATTTATAGTGCCAGGTTCTTCAACAGCAGCAGCTGCACTTCATGTTTCAAGGACAGTGTGCAGAAGAGCCGAAAGAAGGATACTGTCTCTAAAAAGACACGAGACAGTCAGCGATGTGCTGCTTAAGTTTATAAACAGACTTTCGGATGTTCTATACACATATGCAAGATTTCTTGAAAGCAACCTTACAATAATGGATTTTGACAAATATTACAACGAAGGATTGTAATATTCATTCAATCAATAACACGGGCTGGCACAAGACCAGCCCCTACGCATCGATGAATTGATATTTTGCCATGAATTTGATATCACGGGTTGTAGGGGAGGACCTCGTGTCCTCCCGCATGGTGAGCACAAGACAATCATCTGAGAATCATTAGAGAAAGGCTAGCCTTTCTTTTTTTGTTTATAAAATATTAAGATTTATAATCTTTACAAAAGAAATATTTGTGATAATATATATCAGTGAGTAATGTAATAGTTTTGGAGGAATATAAATTGAAGCATTTTTTTAAAGTGTTCTTCATATCGCTGTTTTGTTTTTCGTTAGTTATAATAGGCGGATTTGTTATGCTCAACGGACTTCACAGCGGAAATGCAGATGCCACTGATATTTTTAACATGATAGGCAGCAACAAGGACGAAAGGGTCAATATCCTTCTTTTAGGACTTGAACATGAACGTTCGGACACAATAATGGTAGCAAGCTACAACACAAAGACTAAGAAAGCAGATGTTATATCAATACCAAGAGATACATATGTGGACAGAGATGGTTTTGTAAACAGCGCAAACAACAAAATAAATTCTGTTTATACAGTAAAAGGTATCGAAGGTTTGGAAGAAATGATTCAAAACATAACAGGAATAGAAATAGACAAATATGTTACTATAGATTATGACGGTGTGAGGGCAGCAGTAGACGCTGTGGGAGGAGTTGAAGTAGACGTTCCTTTCCATATGAGATATACTGATCCATATTCAGATCCGCCACTTGACATAAACATCCCCGCAGGCAAGCAGATTATAAACGGCGATAATGCTATGGAATTCTTAAGGTTCAGAAAGACTAACTATTCAGGTTATTCTGGATATGCTGAAGGAGATTTGGGGAGAATAGAAGCTCAGCAGGGATTTGTGAAATCAGCAATAAAAAAAGCCTTGACTTTCAGGCTTCCAAAGGTTGTTGCTGAAGTATTCCCTTATGTAGATACAGATTTTTCTCTTTCTGAAGCAACATCAATGGCTGCAAGCTGTGTTGGACTTTCCGCAGACACAATCAACTTCCATGTGCTACCGGGAACAACTCAGACTATTAACGGACTTTCATTTTTCGTAATGAATCAGGCAGAAACAAAGGATCTTGTTTACACAATCCTTGATATACAGCAATAAATAAAAAAAACGCCAAAAGGCGTTTTTTTGTTAGTATGCAACATTAAAATATGTCATTGTCAGATGGTTTAGCATTGTTTTGTACCAGCATATTTTCTCCCATGCGCACCATTTCTCTGACACTTAATCCGTTAACAATAGCAGGATACATAGCTGTTGCATTCACATTTAACGTCGGTATTCCAAGTTCATTGGATATTTCCATTTTCAAGCTGTTTATTGCCTGCTGTGCTTCCGGGACAATTAATTTATTTCTGCTGCTCATACTATACAGCTCCTTTCATTTTGAGCTATATTATATTATTGACTTATGCATTAAAATTAAACTGATAAAATTTTCATTAAATATTAAATAATTATTTTTATGTAAAAAATGAGCAGATTAACTGCTCATTATTATGCTATCTTGGAACAGTTGTGGGAGTTTCAAGATCGTTCCACAACCAATTATCATGTCTGCAGCAATGGTGCCTTCTTCCGCCGGTATCCGCTACGTTTTCACATCTTCTTCCGCCAGTGCCCAGAACTTCATCACATCTGTCTCCGCCTGTTCCTAAAACTCCGCAGCATATACGTCTTCCGCCTGTACCAAGAACGCCCTGACAACGTCCTGTTCCATCTATGCAACCTGGTCCTCTAAGAGCAATGCGTTGAATTCCGAAGTCTCCTGCTACATTGTCATTTCTTCTTCTGCACCTGTGTGATCTATTGCGACACATCATAACACCTTATTCATTTAAATTTGAGCCAAGCTCATTAATATCATATTCACAGTGTCCAAATGTGTTACCGTTTTAATGATTAATCAATAATTTTTATATTATATTCTTCCATCCACAAATTGAGCTGAATGAAATATGCTATAAGCTGTGGTCCTGCCATCAGTTGCCCATACCATGGTTTTGTGAATGATTTTCCTCCTGACTGAACTATTTCAGTGACTTTTTGTTTGTCTATTAGATGATAAATTGGCGCTTTCTTGTCTGACAAAATATAATTCATCCATTTCTGGACTGCATTGGTATAGTCAATGTGGTGAGTCTTTGGATATGGGCTTTTCTTTCTGTCAATTATGTCATCAGGAAGTATACCTCGCAGGGACTCCCTTAAAAGACCTTTTTCTCTGCCGTTGTAAAACTTGATGCTGTTAGGAATGTTGAAAGCATATTCTACAATTCTCTGGTCTGCAAAAGGTACCCTCACCTCAAGACTGTTTTCCATGCTCATGCGGTCCTTTCTGTTGAGAAGCGTCATCATGAACCATTTTATGTTCAGGTAAAACAATTCTCTCATTCTTGATTCTTCTTTAGATTCTCCTTTAAGTTTTGGAACCTTGTTTATGGTGTCTGTGTACATTTGATGGACGTATTCTTCCAGGGGAAGGTTAAGAAATTCTTTGCTCAATATTTCCCTTCGCTCCTTTGTAGATTTAGACCAGGGGAATGTGTCTGCATTAATGTCTTCTTGCCTTGTGAACCAAGGGTAGCCCCCGAAAATTTCATCTGCACATTCGCCGGAAAGAGCAACAGTTTCATTTTTCCTTATTTCTCTGCAAAACAACAATAGGGAAGAGTCAATGTCAGCCATTCCGGGGAGGTCATTTGCTCTCACTGCATCTTCCAGAGCCTTTACAAGTTCTGTATTTTCAAGAATAACTGTATGGTGTTTGCTGCCGATGTAATCTGCCATTATTTCAGCAAAAATCTGGTCGGAGGTAGGTTGAAACAAGTTTGCCTGAAAATATTTGTCGTTGTCCCTGTAGTCTATGGAATATGTGGGGAGAATGCCTCTGTCTGTTCTTTTATAATACTCTGCTGCAATAGCAGAAATAGCGCTGGAGTCCAGTCCTCCTGAGAGAAATGTGCATACAGGAACATCAGAAACAAGCTGCCTTTCCACTGCGTCAATTAATAGATTTCTTGTTGTGTTTTTTGTTTGTTCAAAGTCTTCCTCATGGGATTTTGCTTCAAGTTTCCAATATTCCTTAAGAATGACTTTTCCGTCTTGGTATGTCATGCAGTGTGCCGGGGGAATTTCCTGTATATCTTTGAAAACTCCGTTTCCTAATGAGCGAGCAGGGCCAAGGCCGAGTATTTCCATTATTCCTTCTTTATTTATTACAGGCTCAACAATGGGATGGGCGAGAAGTGCCTTTATTTGTGAAGCAAATAAAAGGTTGTTATTTTTAAGAGAGTAAAACAAAGGTTTTACACCAAGAGGATCTCTTGCCAAGAACAATAATTTTTCATCCTGGTTCCAAACACCAAAGGCATAAATTCCGTTGATGTGTTTCAAGGCTTCTTCGCCCCACTCCATGTAGGCAACAAGAAGTACTTCTGTGTCTGAATAGGATTCAAATTTGTAACCAAGTCTAATTAGATCATCTCGTACTTCATCTGTATTGTAAAGTTCGCCATTGTAAACAAGCACATATTTGTGTCCACCCTTGTATCTTGTCATAGGCTGAGCTCCGCCTTCAGCATCCACTATTACAAGTCTTCTGTGGCCTAAAATTGCATTTTCTTCCGTGTAGAAACCTGAGTTGTCAGGCCCTCTTTTTTCAAGCTTATCTGTCATTTTTTCTACTGATGTTATATTGTCACTGATATTTTCCCGGAAGTTAATCCATCCTGCTATTCCGCACATATAATGCCTCCTTTTTTTACATAAAACATTATTATGTTGTATAAAATCTATTGTTCCAAGTTTTGAAATTTTAATTAAAAAAAAGCAAGGATATTATCCTTGCTTCAGGTTGATGATATATTGGTTTCAATTAATATATTGGTAAACTTCTGTAAATTTGAAATCAAAGTTTGTAGGGGAGAGTTTTGTGCTCTCCCGAAGAAAACAATTTTATGTATTAATAACCACGGGCGGACACGAGGTCCGCCCCTACGAATTGATAAATTAGACATTTAATGGGATGCATAATCCTTGTAGGACTCTTTGAATTTTTCGCTTATGCTTTTCTTCCTGCATGATTCGCAAATGTGTTCAGAACTTTCCTCACCAAGCTTTTTATTTATAAAATCTAACGCTTCTTTTGTGGTGTAATATTTTCCGCAGCTTGTGCATTTTATGAGATTAAATTCTTTGTTCCATATGGTCCTGGTGTTGTCTTTGTCCGTAAATTTTATGGCCTTTGTGGGGCATACTTCTGCACATGCTCCGCAGCCTATGCAGTCCTTGGAAGAGTCATCATAAGGAGTGGAAACTTTTTTTGTTGTTCCTCTGTTCACAAGAGAAATTGCAGATGTTCCCATTTTTTCACAGGCCTTGACGCACAAACCGCAGAGAATACAGTCTTCAGTGCTTGTTTTATCCTCATATCTTTCTGGGGGGATGACTTCATATTCTTCAGCCAGTTTTTTAATGTACTGGTTGTTTGGAGTTTTAAGCAAAAGAAGCAAAATTATGTCCTTTCGCATTTTTTTAATTTTATCGGAATTTGTAACTACCTCCAGGCCGTCTTTAATGGGGAATACGCATGATGAAACAACTTTTGTGCGTCTTCCTTCATTTACTTCAACCATGCACAGCCTGCAGCGTCCCTGACCTTCAAATCCTGTCTTGTGACAAAGATTTGGTATGTCCACGTTGTTTCTTTTGGCAAGCTCCATGAGAGTTTCACCGGGAATTCCTTCGTAAAGATTACCGTCTATTTTAATTTTCAACTAAAGCACCTCCGATCACAACAGCTCCTGACGGACATACAGCGAAGCATGATCCGCATTTAATGCATGCATACTTATTAATTATGTGAGGAGATTTAAGCGTTCCTGAAATTGCACCTGTTGGACACTTTTTAGCGCAAAGGCCGCATCCTATACAGATGTCTTTGTCAACTGAATAGGATGTGAGATTCTTGCACACACCTGCGCTGCATTTTTTATTTACAATGTGATCAATATATTCATCCCTGAAATATTTTAATGTTGTCATGACGGGATTTGGGGCAGTCTTTCCAAGGCCGCAAAGAGAAGCTTCTTTGATTGTGCCGCTTAAACTTTCAAGGAGGTCCAAATCTTCCATTTTTCCGTTGCCGCTTGTAATGTTGTTTAAAATTTTAACCATTGTGCTGATGCCTTCTCTGCATGTTGTGCATTTTCCGCAGGATTCTTCAGCAAGAAATTCCATGTAGTATCTTGCAAGTTCAACCATGCATGTGGTGTCGTCCATTACTATGACGCCACCTGAGCCCATCATGGAGCCAATGTTGTTAAGTGAATCAAAGTCCATGGAAACATCCAGGTGTTCCTTGGGGATACATCCTCCGGAAGGACCTCCCGTCTGCACTGCTTTGAACGTCCTGTCCTTGATTATTCCGCCTCCAATGTCGAAAACAAGCTCTCTTAATGTAGTACCCATTGGAATTTCCACGAGACCTGTATTTTTTACTTTTCCTACAAGTGAAAAGACCTTTGTTCCGGAATTTTTTTCAATTCCTATGCTTTTGAACCAATCGGATCCTTTCATTATAATAGGCGGTACATTGGCCCATGTTTCAACATTGTTAAGAACCGTAGGCTGATCCCATAAACCCTTTTCAACACTTCTTATGTACTTGGCCCTTGGCTCGCCGACACTTCCTTCAATTGAAGCCATGAGAGCACTTGATTCACCGCATACAAAGGCACCTCCGCCCCTTACGATTTCAAGGTCAAAGTCAAAACCGCTTCCCATTATGTTTTTTCCTAGAAAACCATGAGCTCTGGCACTTTCAATTGCCAGCTGCATATTTTTTCTCGCCAGCTGGTATTCGTCCCTTATGTATAGGAAACCTTTGTTAGAGCTAATTGCAAATGCACAGATTATCATTCCTTCAATGACGGTGTTGGGGTCGCCTTCCATGACGCTTCTGTCCATGAATGCGCCGGGGTCACCTTCATCACCGTTGCATACTACGTATTTTGGATTGTTTTCGAATTGATAGCATGTTCTCCATTTGCTTCCGGTTGGGAATCCTGCACCGCCTCTTCCTCTTAATCCTGAAGATTCAATTTCTGTGATTACCTGTTCAGGAGTCATTGAAAACAACACTTTTTCAAGGGCTTTGTAGCCACCCCGCTCCTTGTAGTCTTCAATGCTTTGAGGGTCTATTTCACCTATGTTTCGTAGGGCAATTTTGTTTTGATGTTTGTAAAAGGAGGCATCCTTGTGAGACACAATTCTTTTTTTCTCGTTGGTATCAAAGTAGAGGAGCCTTTCAACAACTTCACCATTAAGTATTGTTTTTTCAACTATTTCATCTACATCCGCTTCTTTTACCTTGAAATATGAAATTTCATCAGGTAGAATTTTAACAACCGGCCCTTTTTCGCACAGACCGTTGCAACCGGTAGACTTAACTGAGGGAACAACATCAATTGAGGTTTTTTTTAATTTATCAAGAAACTTTGTATACACATTGTAGCTGTTGTTGGCAAGACAGCCGGTACCGCAGCACACAAGTATTTTTCTTTTTTCGCTGCTCATTTTGCCCTCCTGTATTCTTCAATTACTGACTTCACTTTTTCCTTTGTCATTCCGCCGTAATATTTATCGTCAATAACCATGACAGGGGCCAGGGCACAGGCACCTAGACAGTTAACAATTTCAATTGAAAATAATCCGTCAGACGTTGTTTCTCCAGGAATTATGTCTAGAACTTCAGCAACTTCATCCATCAATGCATTGGAACCTCTTATATGACAGGCAGTTCCATTACAAACCTTTATAATGTATTTTCCTTTTGCCTTTAGGCTTAATGCTTTGTAAAATGTGGCCATGCTGTAAATTTCACTTACAGGCAGTCTTAAATATTCAGCAATTAAATTCATGGTTTCTCTGGGCACAAATCCATATTGTTTTTGTACATCCTGAAGTATTGCAAGCGTAAATCTTTTTTCAGGAGGATATTTATTTAATATTTCATATGATTCCTTTAAGTCGATGCTTGAATCAACCATCATTATCACCTTCATTTAAAATTCAGAACATCCAAAATGAAGTCCAGCTTTATGACAAAGTTAAATCAATATGTAGGGGAGGACCTCGTGTCCTCCCGCGAACGGATACGAGACCCGCCCCTACAATTTGTATAATAAGAATATTGTCAATTACCTGAACATTCATAAAGGATGTTCTGTTTATTTTATTAAAGAATTAATATGCTTCCTGTGCTGATTTCATTACGAGACCAAGTTCTTCAAGTTTCTCGTCTGTAGGAACGCCGTATTCGTCCCAGCCTCTTGCAGCATAATATTCATTGAGCATTACTTCAAGCTCAGTAACCTTTCCTTTTGAAGGACCGCTTGTTACAGGTTCCTTAAGAAGTCTTGGAGGAAGATAATCATCTTCTCTTGTGAGTCCTGCTTCAAGGTTGAATATTTTTTCAAGATTCCAGATTCTTTCTCCTGCTTTAAGAATTTCTTCATCTGTCATATCAATTCCTACAGTTCCTCTAAGAAGATTTGAAACTTCAGGAAGGCCTATTGCAAATGTAGTGAACAGACAAATGTCAGAAGAGTCAACAACTGCAGTAAGATCCTGGAACAATTTAACAAGACCAGCTTTTCCTTCTGTAGTTAGAGGATCCGTCTTCATTGGGATTCCTAGAACTTCAGTACTTGTTACATATCCTCTTACATGGCAGCCGCCGCGGTTGCTTGTAGCGTAGGAAAGTCCCATGCCTTGAATTGCTCTGCCGTCATATGCAGGCATTTCCTGTTTCTTAACAGTCATTGAAAATTCAGGATGACCGTATTTTTCTGCCATTCTGTATGAACCAAGAGCAAGCACATCTCCAAAGCCTTCTCTGTTGCCGGTTTTTTCAGTCCATTTCATTATTGACTGGGCATCTCCAAATAAAAGTTCTTCGCCGCCTAAATCTTCTTTAGGCAAATAACCTTTTTCGTAAAGTTCCATTGCACATGCAATAGTAGCACCCATTGTTATAGGGTCCATTCCCAGCATGTTGCACACATGGTTTGCCTTGTCTATTTCATTGATGTCATTTATTCCGCAGGAAGCACCATATGACCAACCTGCTTCATATTCAGGACCTGCAACTATTCCTTTGTATTTTCCGTCAGGAATTTTTACAACTCTTCCGCAGCCTATTGGACATGCAAAACAAGCTTTGTTTTTAACCAGGTATTTTTCTGTCAGGTATTCGCCGCTTATTTTTTCTGCATCATCAAATCTTGAAGACTGCCAGTTGTTTGTAGGAAGAGCGTGCATTTCATTCAATATGTTTACAAGAACTTCTGTTCCGTAAGTTTGAAGTCCGCCGTTTTTTCCGGTTACTCCGTTTGCCAGAACTTTTTCTCTTGCATCCTGAGCTGCCTTGTTAAATTGCATTGCATTGGCAACACCTATGCCGTTTGTTCCTTTTACAACAACTGCTTTTAAATTCTTGCTTCCCATAACAGCGCCAAGGCCTGATCTTCCCGCAGCTCTGTCGCGATCGTTCATTATAGCTGCAAAAAGAACAAGGTTTTCTCCTGCAGGTCCGATGCATGCAACTTTAGCATCGTCTTCATTTTCAGCAAGAAGCATGTCTGTTGTTTCAAATACATTTTTACCCCAGAGGTGTGAAGCATCTTTAATTTCAACTAAGTCATCGTTTATGTGCAAGTAAACCGGTGTGTTTGATTTTCCTTCAAATATTATTCCGTCATAGCCTGCAAATTTAAGCTCAGGTCCAAAATATCCGCCAGAGTTAGCAGCTCCAATTGTTCCTGTAAGGGGAGCTTTTGCAACAACGTTGAATCTTCCTGCGCATGTAGCATATGTGCCTGTAACAGGGCCGGTCATGAATATAAGCTTATTTTCAGGACTTAAAGCATCTATGGTAGGGTCAACTTCTTCGTACAAATATTTGGAACCAAGTCCTCTTCCGCCGAAATAGTCCTTGGCATAATTCATGTTAAGTTTTTCTGTTTTAAAAGTCTTGTTTGTTAAATCAACTCTTATTAATTTTCCAGTATAACCTTTCATTATTTAGCCCCCTCTCCAAATGCTTCTTTAAATTGGTTGGCAATAATTTTCCTCTTATCCAATGCGCCGTCCAATTCCTTGTACTCAATAGCGCCATAGCCGCACATTTTAACACATTGAGGATCTCCGCCGCACATATCGCATTTTATAACTCTTTTTAATCTAGAACTGTAAGTCATGTTGCCGAATGGGCATGCGCTTACGCACATTTTGCATCCAATGCATTTTTCTTTGTCGTAATTTACCACGCCTGTTTTTTCATCCTTGGTGAGAGCGTTAACAACACATACAGTCATACAGTGCGGCTCATCGCATTGCATGCACATCATAGGAATCTGCAGACCAATTTCGTCATAAAACATTACTGAAACCGCAGAATCTTTTGGATTGAAGTTATCCCCTTTACTGTAGGAACATGCCAGTTCACATGTTCTGCAGCCAGTACATTTTTCTGGCGATACAACTAAACCTTTTGACATTTTACCTTCTGACACCTTGTGTCAGAATCCACCTCCTTCAGTGCAATGTATTTTATAAGAGCAATTATTTTAATCATCGATTAAAATAAAAGGGACACAAATAAACAACAGTTTATTTGTGTCCCTTTGCGCAATGGCAGGTGCAAAAATTGCTTTTCACGCCCTAACGTTCACAGAGGCCCATGAGGTCAACCATGAATCGGAACATTAACCTCCTGCAACAGGAGGAAAAATTGCCAAAATATCTTCATTATTCAATTTTTCATCAACTTCCTTGTAACTTCCGTTAACAAGAACCAGTCCAAGTTCTTCTTTTTTGATGCCCAGATAATCCAGAACATCAATTATTTTAGCCTCATCTTTAAATGACAACCGTTTGTTCATCCATCTGCCAACTCTGAATGTTGCAAACAACCTAACTTCTATTTCCATAGCTATCCTCAACCATTATTTCCACCTTCTATATTTTACCACATAGAAAACGATTTTTCAATACGAAATATGACTAAAGGTAAATTATTTTCAATTTTGTAAACTTATAGTAGAATGTGGTTTTAGAAAATGAAAAGCATACTTTAGTCAGTATGTTTGGGTTGATGATAAGTATATATTTGGACGTTGTCATTCTGAAGCGCAGCTGAAAAATCTCATGTTTTCAACAAAGATGATATCCTTCAATATCGTTCAGGGTAACATCGTCAGGGTTTGTCAATAGTTGAGCACATAAAGTCACAAAGATAGCATGTAAAACTATATAAAATGCAGGGGAGAGATTGTCCGCCGTCACGGGCGGGTGGTACCCGCCCATACGGTGGTTGATAGAGGGATTTCTCTTTGTTAAGAGCAAGTTAAATGTTGCAGATTTATAATTTTATGTTTTTTGAAATAACATCTATTATTTCTTCAGTAGTTACACATTTTTTATTGGATACAGAAGACATTTCAATTAAATCACCGGTCATGATTCCGTTGTTTATAGTGTCATGGCATGCTTTTTCCAGACTGTCAGAAAATTTAACTAGTTCAATGTTATCGTCTAACTCTCCTCGTTTTCTCAGTGCTCCTGTCCATGCAAATATAATTGCTATAGGATTTGTTGAGGTTTTTTCTCCCTTAAGATGTCTGTAATAGTGCATTTTGACTGTTCCGTGGGATGCTTCGTACTCATGAGCGCCATCTGGGGATACAAGCACTGAAGTCATAAGGGCCAGACTTCCGAATCCTGTGGCAATCATGTCGCTCATTACATCTCCGTCGTAATTTTTGCATGCCCAGATTATTCCGCCTTCAGACTTTATAATTCTTGATACTGCATCGTCAATGAGTGTGTAAGTGTACTTGATTCCAATGTTCTCAAATTGCTCTTTATATTTTTCATTGTACAGTTCTTCAAATATGTCCTTGAACTTGCTGTCATATGCCTTAACAACCGTATCCTTTGCTGAAAACATTAGGTTGGCTTTTTCTTTAAGCGCATGTTTAAAGCAAGATTCAGCGAAAAACATGATGGAGGAGTCTAAGTTGTATTCACCTATTAAAATTCCTTTTTCATTAAAGTCATAGACCAATGTTCTTTTTTCATTGTTGTACTTGTCCGTGAGAACTAATTCCGCTTTAGTGAAAGCATTAACCTCCATACTAGTGGAAGCGTATATATCTCCATATGAATGTCTGGCTATGGTGATTGGTTTTTTCCATCTTGGTATTAAAGGAGTTATGGTTTCAATGGTAATAGGCTTTCTGAACACGGTTCCGTCAAGAATGTCTCTGATGGTGCCGTTGGGACTATTTAAAAAGTTCTTCAAGTCATATTCAATTTTTCTGTCGCTGTTTGACGTTATTGTAGCACATTTGACTCCAACGCCATATTTTCTTATGGCATTTGCGGCATCTACTGTAACCTTGTCATTGGTATTATCCCTGTTTTTTAAGTGCAGGTCATAATATTCGCTCTTCAGTTCAACATAGGGGAGTATTAATTTTTCCTTGACTATGTGCCATATTATGCGAGCCATTTCATCCCCGTCAAGTTCAACCAGTGGTGTTGTCATTTTAATTTTTTCCATAGATCTCCTTCAATTTATAATGGTTTAATGGCCTTTAAAATTCCGTGGAATTTAAAGGCCATATTATTTATAAATTTTTCTTGTTGTAATTAATCAGTGAACCGTTTAAGAGTATTTCTCTTTCTTTATCAGTAAGAGCTCCCAATGACAGTGTTATTTTTCTTGGTTCTTCATCTAATACATAAGCTGTAATTTCATCAACTTTGTTTTCTATTGCGCTCTTGATTCCAGGAACAAATACGAAATCATCCTTTTTAATCAAGTTTTCATCTTTGATGAGGAATGGAATTATACCCCAGTTAAGAAGGTTTGATCTGTATCTTTTTGTAGCATATTCTTTTGCAATGTTTGCCCATGCGCCTAAAATTCTCTGGCATGAAGCAGCTTGTTCTCTTGCAGAACCGTCTCCCGGCTTGTTTGCATAAATTGTGCTTCCGATTCCTGTTTCAGCAGTATCAATAATATCAAAACCTTCAATTTTTCTTATTCTTTCAAAAGCCTGCTTAAGTTCAGCAAATTCTTTTGCAGTATCTTTTCCTTGCTCACGGGCTAATTCATATTCATGAACTTTCTTTGAGTTTGCAACATAATCAGGATCTTTTCTGCTCAATGTAAATTCAGCAAGTCTTATAGGATTTGATCTGTATGAAGAAGTTTCTCCAGAAGGAATCAATTCGTCAGTTGTTGTAACAGGGTCTGTAATGTGAGTAACAACTTTTACAACTATATTTTCTGTTACTTCAGGCATTTTAGGCCAAGGTTTTATGTTTGGTCCGTAAATAAGCTCCACAGAATCATCTGCATTGCCCCATCCGTTATAAACTTTCTTTTCATATATTGATTTATCAAAGTGGTATTCTGTTTCTGAATAATCAACATCAATTTCATCTGCGCCTGTTAAAATACCGCCATTTATGGCTGTTGCTGCAATTGATCTTGCATCCATTAGAGCAACCATTGAAACCTGTCCTTCAGTTGGTTTTGAACCATCTCTGTTAGGAAAGTTTCTTGTAGCATGTCTGATGGAGAACTCGTTGTTTGCTGGTGTATCTCCGGCACCGAAGCAAGGTCCGCAGAATGCTGGCTTGATAACAGCTCCTGCTTCCATAAGATCAGCTACAACTCCGTTTCTTACAAGTTCAATATAAGCTGGCTGGCTTCCTGGATATACGCTCAAGGAGAACTTGTCATTGCCTGTTGATTTGCCTTTCATTATGTCTGCTGCAGCAACTATGTTGTCAAAAGTTCCGCCTGAACATCCTGCGATGATTCCCTGATCAACATATATGTTGTCGTCAACTATTTTGCTCATCATGTCAACTTTTACGTCGTTTGACTCAAAAGTTTTCTTGCTTGCTTCTTCTATTTTTGCAAATATTTCCTGAGGATTCTTTTTCACTTCTTCAATTGTATATACGTTGCTTGGATGGAAAGGAAGAGCTATGGAAGGTTTTATTTGTGATAAGTCAACTTCCACAATTCCGTCATACAATGCAATTGCTCCAGGTTTAAGCATGCTGTAATCTTCTTCTCTTCCGTGAACTTCATAGAAATTCTTAACTTTTTCATCTGTTTCCCATATAGAGCTCCAGCATGTTGTTTCAGTAGTCATAACGTCGATTCCGTTTCTGTATTCAACAGACAGATGTTCGATGCCGTCACCAATAAATTCCATAACCTTGTTTTTAACGAAGTTGTTGTTGTAAACTTCCTTAATTATATTAAGAGCAACGTCATGAGGACCAACTCCTTTGTTTGGTTTTCCTTTAAGATAAATTGCTATAACTTCTGGGTAGCTTATGTCATAAGTCTGTTCAAGAAGCTGCTTTGCAAGCTCTCCGCCGCCTTCACCTATTGCCATTGTACCAAGAGCACCATATCTTGTATGGCTGTCAGAACCCAAAATCATGTTTCCGCACTTAGTCATCATTTCTCTGTTGTAGGAGTGGATTACTGCTAAATTTGGCGGAACATAAATTCCGCCGAATTTCTTTGCAGAAGACAATGCAAATTTATGGTCATCTTCGTTAATTGTGCCTCCTACTGCACAAAGACTGTTGTGGCAGTTTGTCATTACATATGGAAGAGGGAACTTCTTCATTCCGCTGGCAATTGCAGTCTGAGTTATGCCAACGTATGTTATGTCATGGGCAGTTATGGAATCAAATTTAAGCTGCAGTTTTTCCATGTTATTTGAATGATTGTGTTTTTCTAGAATTCCATAGGTCATAGTGCCTTTTTTGGCTTCATTTTTATCATATGTCATGTTATTTGATTTTGCTGCTTCACAAAAATCATTTTCCTGAGAAACAATGGTCCTGCCGTTGATAATGAGGACAGGATTGTTAACACTTTTAATCATTTATATCCTCCAAGGTTTTAAATTTTTAATTGTACATTTTACTTACTAAGTGTATAATAATTGTGAAATATAGTCTAATATTGATTTTATTATATTTTATATAGGCAAAACCTATGATTGGAGAAAGTTATGAACGATAGAGAATTAATATATGTAAAAACAATTGCTGAAACAAAGAGCATTTCAAAAGCAGCTCAAAAGCTTTTCATTGCCCAGCCTTCTCTCAGTCAGGCTATACAAAAAATTGAAGATGATCTGGGAACAAAACTTTTCATAAGAAAACATGATGGAATTTCACTTACAATGGCAGGTGAAAAATATTACCTGGCAGCAACTGAAATACTGAACATTTATGATGATTATAAAAATGAGGTAACTTACATCAATGATTTGAAAAGAGGAAGAGTGACCATTGGCATAACAGTCTACATGGGAACATATCTGTTGCCAAAACTATTGCCAATGTTTGCAGAAGAATTCCCCAATATTGAAATATATATAAAGGAACTTAATTCCGTCAATATGGAAAAATCTTTGCTGGATGGGACAATAGATTTTGCTGTCATGCACACTCATCCGCTGAAAAACAGCGAGCCTCTGAACCATGAAGTGTTGTACAAAGATCCCTTCATGATTGTAACACAAAAAAATCATCCTCTGTCTCAATACGCCAAAAAAGTTCCGGACAGCCATCACTCTTCCATTGACTTGAATTTGTTCAAGGATGAAAAGTTCATAATGCTTCGAAAAGATAAAAGAATCAGGCAAGTGTGTGACATAATTTTTCACAGGGCAGGAATAAATCCGGCAACATGCCTGACTCTGCAAAGTTATGAAAGCGCCAGAAGATTGGCTAGCACTGGCTATGGAGTAACCATGATTCCTCTTCAGTACATCAACATATTCGAAGGCCAGTATGATGCAGACTACTTTTTCATAGAGGACAATGAATATGCATTTTGGTATACATGTATTTCTACAAATCCTAATATGTACTTGTCAAAGGCAGCCAAGGTTTTCATGAATATGATTCATGGCTATTTCAGCGACAATCAGCCAATTTAATGTAAAATTCATAAGATAGGGAGGATAATATGTTTAGAGAATCAATAGATGTTTCGTGTTCAATAATAAGAGGAGGCTCAAGCAAAGGTGTTTTTTTTCTGGAAAATTCACTGCCACCTCATGGAGAATTAAGGGATAAAATTTTGCTTGCTGCTTTTGGAAGCCCTGATGCAAGGCAAATAGACGGCTTGGGAGGTGCAAATTCACTTACAAGCAAAGTATGTATCGTAAGCCCTTCACAAAGAGATGATGCGGATGTTGACTATACATATGGTCAGGTAAGTATAGACAAAGCCATGATTGACTGGAAAGGAAACTGCGGAAACATGATTTCTGCAGTTGGAATATTTGCAGTTCAGAACAATTTGTTAAAGGCTGTTGAACCTCTTACAAAAGTTCGAATTTACAACACAAATAGCAACAAGATAATACATGTCACGTATCCGGTGAAAGATGGACGTGTGTTGTCGGAAGGAGATTACAGCATACCGGGAGTTCCCGGCACAGGCGCAAAGCTTAAGGTTGAATTTTTTGATCCATCCGGCTCAGTAACAAAAAAATTGCTGCCTACAGGAAATACAAAGGATACCATAAGTTTAGGAGAAAACAAAATATTTACGGTTTCAATGGTTGATTCAGGAAATCCTGTTATATTTGTGAAAGCTGAAGATTTGGGAATGAATGGAACAGAGCTTCCTGCAGAAATAGAATCTGCACCCGGCATATTAAATACCCTTGAAGGAATAAGAAGCATATGTGCTGAACTTTCAGGAATAGTTCCTGACAGAAAAGATGCTCTTTCTAAAAGTCCCGCGTATCCAAAAATCTGCATTGTTTCTGAATCTAAAGATTATATAAATTCAGAAGGAGTATTGGTTAAAGCTGAAGAAACTGATCTTCTTGCAAGGATGGGAGCCCTTCAGAAAATGCATAAAACTTTTGCTGTTACTGCTGCTGTGGCAACAGGGGCTGCATCAAAAATTAAAGGAACAATAGTTAATGAAATAGTTGGTGATAAAATTTCAGAAACATTAATTATAGGTCAGCCCTATGGACCCATGGAAGTAACAATCCACATGGAAGACGGTAAAATAATTAAAGAAGGGATTTACAGAACTGCACGTAAAATAATGGATGGAAACGTTTATATTCCATATTCCAGACTAAGGGTATAGGCATTGCCTATACTAGGTATAACATAAATATATTTGCTTAAATAAAACTATTAACATATAATTGTATACAAAGATTGTATACAATTATTTTTATGTTGGTGAACACAGTACAGTTAACGAAAAATTCATAATTGGATGTGAATGTATGAATGAGTTAGAACAGCTTTCAGATTTTATTTTCAACTTTGACTTGGAAAAAACTCATTATGATGTTGTAGAAACGGCGAAAATATGCGTATTGGACTCATTTTCTGCAGCAGTGGGCGCTTCAAAGGATAAATTGATAGTTGATATAATCAAAAAATATAAAGAGTTTTATAATTCTGAAAATGAAAACGGTATTTACGTTTGGGGACATAACATAAAACTTCCGGTTGTACAAGCTGCATTTATAAATGCAATGATGGGACACAAACTGGAGCTTGATGATGTCCACACAAATTCAAAGACGCACATTGGAACTGTTGTGGTTCCTACGGCAATATGCCTTGCTCAATATTTAAAGTCTTCGCCAAAGGAATTCCTGGAAGCAGTAATATGCGGCTATGAAGTAATGTCAAGAATAGGAATGGGTTTTGGAGTATCAAGCCACCGCAACAAAGGATGGCACGTAACTTCCACAGCAGGAACTTTTGGAGCTGCAGCTGCTGCAGCAAAGCTTTTAAAGTTAAATGTTAAAGAAACAACACACGCTTTAGGAATGGCTGGTACCCAATCATTCGGATTGTGGGCGTTTCTTGAAGACAGTGCAAGTTCCAAGATTTTGCATCCTGCAAGGGCAGCTTCAAGCGGAATTGAAGCTGCAATGCTGGCTAAAGCAGGAATGACAGGACCTATAAGCATACTTAGCGCAAATGATGGAAACCTGTTTAAAGCCATGTCTGATGAATACGATATGGCAAAGGTAACAAAGGACCTTGGTGTCGTATTTGAAATAAAAAATGTTGACAACAAGCCATATCCGTGCTGCAGGAGCACACATTGTGCAATTGATTCAGCAATACAATTAAAAAAATTATACATCATAGATGTTGATAATATTGAAGAAGTGCAAATAGGCACTTATCTTGTTGGGTATAAACAATGCGGACTCACAGAAGGAAGCAAAAACCCAGGAACTTCAACAGAAGCAAAATTCTCAACACCTTACACATTTGCAACTGCCATGATAAACGGAAATGTATCTCTTGAACATTTTACGGCTGAATCTATAAACAATGAAAATGTACAATCATTGCTTAAAAAAGTTTCTGTTTATTCTGACGATGAATTTACAAAGAGGTACCCAATGCATTGGGGTTGCAAAGCAAAAATAGTCATGAAGGACAAAAATGTATATGAAACTGAAGTCAAAGATGCATCAGGCAGTGTATACAATCCTGTTTCTAAAAATGACATAAAAAATAAAGCAATTCCTCTCTTGAAAGTAGCATATGAGGATAGTGTTATTGAAAAAATACTTAACATTGAAAAGTATTCCGACTTGTTCCTGGAATCTTTCATGAAACAGGAGGCAGAAAATTGAAAAAAATCGTAGTACCCTACGGCAATAGTTTTCAGCAAGCGGAAGTTAATGAAAGTATAATAGTAGAAAACATTGACTTGGCAGGCAATGACAATATAGATTGTGAAGAGAGTCTTTTAAAAAAAGCAATGGATAATCCTATTGGTTCGTCAAAACTTGAAGACATGGTAAAAAGTGATGACAATATTCTTATTGTTGTCAACGACCACACAAGACCGGGACCAAATAAAATAATAGTTAATGAAATAATGGAAAGAATAGCACCTAAAGTAAAAGATGGTAAACAAATTAAGCTTATCATAGCAACAGGCAGCCACAGAAAGCCCACAAGGGAAGAACTGGTCAATATATTAGGTGAAAATATAATAGATAAATATGAAGTTTTAATACATGAGTGCAAAGATGAAGAAAGTTTAAAATATCTTGGAGAATCATTGTACAATGTTCCAATCTATGTGAACAAGGCATTGACTGAATGCACATTTTGTATTGTAACAGGACTTATAGCTCCTCATCACTCAGCTGGATATAGCGGAGGAAGAAAGAGCATAGTGCCTGGTCTGGCTGGATTTAATACACTTAAAATCCACCACTCTTTACCTATAAGGCCTTATGAACCGGCCATGGGAAATATATATGGTAATCCATTCCATGAAGTTGCTTTGGATGTTGCTTTAAAAGCTAATGTAAAGTTTATGGTTAATGCAGTTCAAAACCCACATAAACAAAACATAGCTTTTGTAGCAGGAGATCTAATTGAAGCACACAAACAAGGAGTTGATATATGCAAGGACGCCAGTGAGGTGATAATTTCAGAAAAGGCTGATATTGTAATTGCAAGCCCTGGAGGATATCCCAGAGACAGAAATCTTTATCAGTCACAGAAAGCATTATCAGTGGCAGAAATGCTTGGCAATCCCGATTGTACTTTTATCATATCTGCAGAGTGCAGAGACGGGTATGGGGAAGGAGTACTTAAGGAATGGTTATCTGCCGCAGCTAACCCTCAGGAAGTAGTTGAAAGATTTAAAGCTGAAGGTTATGATGTGGGCAGCAACAAAGCGTTTATGTATGCCAGGGCAATGATTAAAGGAAAAATAATTATTGTTTCTGAATACCTGAACAAAGACGAGCTTGACGAAATGATGTTGGGATGGGCTCCAAATCTTGAGCAAGCTTTAGAAGAAACATTTAAGAAAAAAATACCGAATAAAATTCTGGTATTGCCCAATGCAGTAAATATAATTCCTACAACTTTAAAAGGAGAATAAAAATGAAAAAAAGATTTTTATTAGCTACAATGGCACTAGTTTTATCCCTTTCTATCATGGGATGCAGCAAGAAAGAAGCAGCTCCAGCACCAGCTGACGGAGCTGAAGCAGGCGCTTGGAAATTCGAAAGACCTATTGAAATTGTAATACCTTTCGGACCTGGTAGCGGTACTGATACAACTATTAGAGCATGGGCTCCATTGATGGAAAAAGAACTTGGAACAACTATCAACATTAACAACGTTGCAGGTGCCGGCGGAGTTCAAGGTGCTGAATTCTTCGTTAATCAGCCAGCAGACGGATATACATTTGCAATGTATACACCTTCACACGTAATAGCTGCTGTAGACGGAACAGCATCATTTGACATATTAAATGATACTATGCCTGTAGTAAGACTTGTACAGGACTCTAACATAATATTGGCTGGAAAGCACGTTCCATATAACAACCTAAAAGAATTAATTGAATATGCAAAAGCTAACCCAGACAAGAAACCTACACTTGGTATGATGTCAATTAACGGTATTGACGGTGCTGCTGCTACGCAACTTTTCGATGCTGCAGGAATTGAAGTACAGTTCATACCATATGCAAGTGGTGCTGAAGCAAACGCAGCAATAATGGGTGGACACACAGACATGGTTTTAACAAGCCCATTTGATGGAAATGCTTACCTTGAATCAGGCGACATGAAACCTATCGTATTGCTGGCTGAAGAAAGAGCAACAAACCTTCCAGACGTAGAATGCACAGGTGAACTTGGATATGAAGCATACATCGGACCTTGGAGAGGAATCGTTGCTGCAAAAGGAACTCCACAAGGAGCTATTGATGCATTGGAAGCAGCAGCAGTTATAGTTAATGAAAAACAAGAATGGATTGACTGGAAAGAAACTGTAGGACTTAATGACAGACCAGGTTTTGCTACTCAGGAAGAATTCAAAACAATCTGGATGGAATACTATGAAACTATGAAAGCCCTCAGAGGAAAATAGAAAATAAATAGTATGCATATAACCTTCTTGGAATGTTCAGATAAAAAGTTCAAAGAAGGTTATATTTTTCAAAACGAATTTAGTAATAAAAATGGTAGTAATTTATTTAAAAAATATAAGGAGTGAAAAACAGTATGGCTTTGGAATTATTGTTTAACTTGGGTTTAGCGGTATTCTTCATTTATTGTTTCTTTTTCGTGGGTTCAACTGTACCTGCTGCATTACCCAATACATTGGGAGGAGCTGAGTGGTCAAGAATTTTATTGGTTCTTTTAATAATAAGCTTGATTGCTAATGCTATTAAGATTGCAAGAAGCAACAGTGGAAACATAAACTTTAAATTTAATTTTGATATTAAAAAATTTGTTACAAATAAAATGTTCATAGGCAGCATCATAATGCTGGTATACGCATCTGTACTTGATACAGTTGGTTTCCTTACAAGTTCTTTTATTATGTTCTTGTTCTATTCACGTCTGCTTGGAGAGAAGAGAATCAAGACACTTTTGATTTCAGCTTTTGGATGTGTTGTGCTTTTATACTTGATTTTTGACGTGCTGCTTGGCATCATGCTTCCAAGAGGAACAGGCATATTCAGAACATTTGCATTGTTCATTGAATCGTATATTTAAGGAGGATAAAAATGGAATTAATTAAATTAGGGATTGGAGTAGTCTTTGTTCCACAAACACTTCTTCTTATATTCTTTGGTACAGTAATCGGGGTTATTTTCGGCGCATTGCCTGGAGTAAGTGCTTCAATGGCTGTAGTATTAGGTTTAACATTCACTTATGGACTTGACCCTGTTACTTCAATAGCATTTCTAGTTGCAGTATATTGTGCTGCCATTACCGGAGGCGGTATAACAGCAATTCTGTTTAAAATACCAGGTACACCTTCAAGTGCACCGACTACATTTGACGGTCACCCAATGGCTCAAAGCGGACAACCGATGAGAGCACTTAGTATTGCTTTGATAACTTCAGCTATAGGTGGAATATTTGCTGCAGTTGCAATGTTCATGATAAGCCCTCAGCTTTCAAAGGCTGCACTTAAGTTTGGTCCTTCTGAATTGTTTGCAATTTCATTCATGGGATTGTCAGTACTTACTGCACTTGATGAAGGAAATGTTTTGAAAACTTTGATTTCAGGACTTCTGGGTTTGTGGCTGGCAACTGTGGGAATGGATCCTATAGATGGTTTCGCAAGATTCACATGGGGAAATTCAACTTTATTGTCAGGAATTGAAATGATACCTGTAATGATAGGTATGTTTGCAATCACTCAGATTCTTAAGGAAACAAGAAGCAGAAGCAAGATTGAAAATCTTGATGAATCTAAGTCAGACAAGAAAAATGATAAAATAGTTTCACTTAAGGAATTGTGGGATATTAAAGGAACAATTGCAAGAACCGGAATCATTGGAACAATAGTTGGTATTCTTCCTGGAGCCGGAGCAACTATAGCTTCTTTCTTATGCTACACTTCTGAAGTAAAAATATCTAAACATCCTGAAACATTTGGAAAAGGTGAAATAAGAGGTATTGCTGCTTCTGAAACTGCTAACAACGCAGCTACAGGAGGTTCTATGGTACCGCTATTGTCACTTGGTATACCTGGAGGAAATGCTGCTGCCATCATGATGTCTGCTCTTGTAATGAAGGGTGTACAGATGGGACCGCTTCTTCTTCAAAATCAGCCACAGTACATGGGCAGCGTGTTTGTATCAATGATAATTACAAACATAATAATGGTTTTCGTATCTTTTGCCGTTGCGAAGGTATTTGGTAAGATATTGGGAATTCCATACAGCATACTTGGAACATTGATAATCATGCTTGCTGTTATAGGAAGCTATGCTCTGCAAAACACTACAGGAAATGTTGTTCTTATGGTTATTGCAGGTATTATCGGATATGCATTTGCTGAATTTGGTTTCAACAATGCTGCTTTGATCCTTGGTCTTGTTCTTGGAACAATGGTTGAATCAAACCTGAGAAGAGCAATCATGATTGAACAGGGAAATATAGCAGCTGTATTCTCTAAACCTATTACAGCTACTTTGATGGTTGTAAGTGCTGTTTCATTGTTATGGCCAATTGTTAAACCTATGATAATGAAAAAACGCAAAACTGCCAACTAAATATAATTAAAATAAATCCTTATTTGTGTAAAAGCAAATAAGGGTTTATATCAATATGCCTAAATTACCGCAGAAATTTGCAAAAGGTGGAAGCAATGCTTAACTTTATATGGACAATGTTAGCTGGATATTTGACGGGACGAATATTTTTGAAGGTTAAAATTCCAGGGGGGATGATGATTGGAAGCATCGCAGGAGCCGCTTTTTTGAATATTGCCACCAATATGGCATATATGCCTTATGCAGGCAGACTTGCTGCCCAAATAATTGCAGGAGCCTTTATTGGAGTAGGACTTGAAAAGAGTGATCTCAAAAGGCTTAAAACAATTTGTAAACCGGCAATTACATTAATAACTGGAATGCTGGTGTTAAACATTGTTTCAGGTTTTCTGATTTACCATTTCAGCCGCTTGGATTTAATGACTTCACTAATGAGCGCCATACCTGGAGGAATAAGCGATATTCCTATTATCAGTGATGAAATGGGTGCTGATTCTTCAAAAGTGGCTTTGATGCAATTTGTAAGGCTGATTTTTGGACTTGGTGTCTTTCCATCTATGATAGCTAAAATATCTAAAATGAAATATTTTGAAAACAGCATTAACAAAGATGTTTACAAAAGGACTTCAAGCAGTTTCTACAATTTCAACTGCATGTTATTGACATTGGCTGTAGCAGCTGTCTTTGGAATGATTGGAAAATTATCAGGCATTCCTTCTGCTACGCTGGTTTTTTCAATGATCAGTGTCATCGTATTGAAACTTTCAACCAATAAGGCATGCATGCCAAGATCCATGAGGAAATTTGCGCAGCTTTTGGCAGGATGCTACATAGGAAGCAACTTTACGTTAAACGATGCTGTTGAAATGAGGTTTCTCATAGTACCGTCAATAATTTTGCTTGTGGGATACTTTACAGCATGTTTTGTAATTGGAAACATTATGAACAAAAAATACAGATTGCCTTTGGATGAAGCAATGCTGGCCGCTACACCGGCTGGCGCATCAGATATGGCATTGATTTCAGCAGAAATCGGCATAGAAAGTTCTGATGTTATAGTGCTGCAGATAATTAGAATGATAACTGCAGTATCATTGTTTCCTCAGATAATGAGAGCTATAGCAATGATGGCATCCTGAGATATTATTAAGACTATATAATCTTCGAATGATTGAAGGATTTTAGTATGTATTTATAATGATGAATAACCGGGAGTTGAATAAAATGTTTGGACAAAATGTTGAAATCAGAACAATAAATTTAAATAGTGTCAGGGAAAGAAATGAAGTTGATGTTTTTTTGCAAAAACAAGATTTAATTCTTGAAAGGGATGTTGAATACACCCTGGCTATGTATGAAGAAGACAGGATTGTTGGAACAGGCTCAATTTCAGGCAATGTTTTAAAATGCATAGCAATAGATCCGGAATATCAAGGCGGAGGATTTTCAAATAGAATTGTATCCTTGCTGTTAAATGAACAATATTACAGGGGCAATACACACCTGTTTATTTTTACAAAACCTAAGAACAGGAAATTATTTTTGGATTTAGGTTTTTACGAAATCACATCAGTTGATGATTATGTTACTCTGCTGGAAAACGACCCGAGAGGAATCAAAGATTTCACAGAAAATCTTAAACTGCAAAAACACGAGGGCAAAGTGGTTTCAAGCATTGTTATGAATTGTAATCCGTTTACTCTGGGACATAGGCATCTTGTTGAAACTGCTTCAAAAAACAGCGATGTTGTTCACATTTTCGTTGTATGGGAAGACCGGTCAGTTTTTCCAAATGAAGTAAGGTACAAACTCATAAAAGAAGGTGTCAAGGATTTGAAAAATGTTTTTTTACACAGAGGCAAAGATTATATAATTTCAAATTCAACATTTCCTTCATATTTTTTAAAGGAAAAGAATGCAATTGTAAAAATTCATACTATGCTTGATGTAAAAATTTTCGGAGAATTCATAGCACCTGCATTGGGCATTAACAGAAGGTATGTAGGGGAAGAAAAATCAGACCCTGTTACTAACGAATATAATCTTACAATGAAAGAATTGCTTAAAGATTATGATATAGAAGTTGTTGAAATTCCAAGAGTTAAAAATGACGAAGCAGCCATAAGTGCTTCAAGAGTGCGTGAACTTTTAAAAAATGATGATTTTGATTCATTAAAACATTTAGTTCCGCAAACAACATTTGAGTTTTTAATTTCGGAAGAGGCCAAGATAATAATTGGCAAAATCAAAAATGGAAAAAATAAACTATAAAGGAGGCAGGCAGATGGAAATTAAAAAGGTTGGAGTAGCAGGTACTGTTGAATCCAGTGATATAAATATTGTCATAGAGCCATCTGACAAGAAAGGCATTGAAATTGAACTGCAAAGCACTGTAATGAAGCAATTTGGCAGGCAGATCAAAAATTTAATCGAAGAAACGCTTAAAAGCGAAGGAGTTGAAAGCGCAGTTGTAAGGGCAACAGACAAAGGCGCCATAGATTTTGTTATTAAAGCTAGAGCGCTTACAGCTTTATACAGAGCTGCAGAAATAAATGAATATACTTGGGAGGCTTAATATAAATGGTAAAATTAAGAAGAACTATGATGTATGTTACAGGTAACAATCCTGCAAATATTATGGAAGCCCATTTATATGGTTCAGACTCCATAATGTTTGACTTGGAAGACTCTGTTTCTTTAAAGGAAAAAGATTCAGCAAGATTCCTGGTATACAATGCATTAAAAACAATGGATTATGGTAACGTTGAAACTGTAGTAAGAATAAACGGTCTTGATACTCAGTTTGGAAGAGATGACCTTGAGGCAATGGTAAGGGCACAGCCGGACATAATAAGACTGCCAAAGACTGAAACAAAGCAAGATATTATAGATGTAGACAACATGATAAGTGAAATTGAAAAACAAATAGGACTTGAAGTTGGTTCAACAAAGATTATGGCTGCAGTGGAAAGCCCTCTTGGAGTAATGAATGCTTACGAAATAGCAACAGCTAGCAAGAGACTGGTTGCTATTGCAATCGGAGCAGAAGATTTTGTAACAAACATGAAGACTACAAGATCTCCTGAAGGCATAGAACTATTGGCAGCAAGAAGCAATCTGTTGATGGCTGCCAGAGCAGCAGGAATATATGCTCTTGACACTGTATATACAAATATCAAAGATGACGATGGTTTTATGGATGAAGTGAAGCTTATAAAACAGCTTGGTTTTGATGGAAAATCAGTTATACATCCAAGACAGATAGGCATGGTTCATAAAATTTACACACCTACTGAAAAAGAAATCAGAAATGCAGTTAGAATAGTAGGAGCAATAAAAGAAGCTGAGAGCAAGGGCAGCGGTGTTATAGCATTAGACGGAAAAATGATTGATGGTCCTGTTGTTGACAGAGCATACAGAGTGCTGGAGCTGGCTAAGGCATCAGGAGTTTACAAGGAGGAAGAGCAAAATGACTAAAAACGGAGTAGGAAGAGAAATCCCATCATACATTGAAGGAATAGGCCAGATTAAACCCTACGAAAGTCCATTCAGTGTTATTCCTGAAGGAAATAAGGCAGGAGCAAAATTGAAGAGACCCCTGCCTCATAAAAATAAGCTTATAGATTCCATTGAAGAAGTAGTAATCAAAACCGGACTTAAAGATGGAATGACCATATCGTTCCACCATCATTTCAGAAACGGCGACTACATCGTTAACATGGTAATGGATGCAATTGCGAAATTAGGAATCAAAGACTTACGCATAGCACCAAGTTCATTGGGTACATGCCATGGTCCTCTGATTGATCACATAAAAAACGGAGTAATTACTAGAATTGAAAGCAGCGGTATAAGAGAACCTCTGGGAACTGCTATTTCAGAAGGAATATTGCCAAATCCTGTGATATTAAGATCTCACGGTGGAAGAGCAAGAGCAATAGAATCAGGAGAAGTTAAAATTGATGTAGCATTTTTAGGAGTTCCTGCCTGTGATGACTACGGTAATGCCAACGGATTCTCTGGAAGATCTGCATGCGGTTCTTTGGGATATGCCATGGTTGATGCAAAATATGCAGACCAAGTAGTATTAATTACAGACAATCTTGTAAGCTATCCATGTCTTCCTGCAAGCATCAATCAAACTCAGGTTGATTATGTTGTTAAAGTAGACGAAGTAGGAGATCCAAAGGGAATAGTATCAGGCGCAGTAAGAAACACAAACAACCCTAAGGACCTGCTCATTGCAGAAAATGCAGTAAAGGCAATCGTAGCATCAGGTTATTTCCAGGAAGGATTCTCATATCAGACAGGCGCAGCAGGTTCATCTCTTGCAGTTACAGGATTTTTGAGAGAAAAAATGATTGAACAAAATATTAAAGGAAGTTTTGGACTGGGTGGAATAACATCACAGCTTGTGCAGCTTCTGGACGAAGGTCTCATGGAAGGCTTGTTTGACACACAGTGTTTTGACCTTGTGGCTGCTGAGTCTCTTGGAAAAAATCCAAAGCATTTTGAAGTTGATGCAGGATTCTATGCAAATCCACACAACTCAGGCTGTCTTGTAAACAATCTAGACATATTAATGCTTGGTGCTCTGGAAATAGACACTGATTTCAATGTTAATGTAATTTCTAAATCTGATGGATATATAAGTCAGGCTGTAGGCGGACATCAGGATACAGCTGCAGGTGCAAAGCTGGCAGTGATATTGGCTCCGCTTGTAAGAAGCAGAAATCCAATAATAGTTGACAAGGTTACTACAGTATGTACTCCAGGTGAAACAATAGATGTTGTTGTAACAGATTACGGCATTGCTGTAAACCCTCTGAGACAGGACTTGATCGATAATTTCAAAACAGCCGGTCTTAAAACATATACTATTAATGAACTGAAGGACATTGCTGAAAAACTTACTGGAAAACCAGACAAAATAGAGTTTGACGAGAAGATAGTAGGTATAGTACAATACAGAGATGGATCGGTTATTGATGTAATCCGAAAAGTCAAGTAAGATAAATTATTAGCCGGTAAATCACGACTGGAGAAACTTATGAAAGATATTAATTCTAACATGAAAACATTAATGGAGATTCTTGAATCAAGAGAATTAAGGGCAAAAAAACAAATAGAACTTTTAACAAGATACCCTTACACATTAATATCATTTACTTTAAATACGCCAGGACCAATAAAAAGCTCTGGCCTATACACAAACATTCACAAGGCTGGAATACAGCATTTGATGAAGGTTTTGCAGGATATGGATGTAAATATAGTTCATATGGAAACAATCGAGAAAAATACCGGAAGAGAAGGATTTATATCAGTGGATTTGGACCCTTACCAGGCAAAGAAAATTGCTGCTGAAATAGAAGATACACATGATCTGGGAAGAATATTTGACATTGATGTGTTTGACCAGCTGCACAACCAACTAAACAGGGCTTCTATACAGTTAAAACCAAGAAAGTGTCTGCTATGCGATGAAGAAGCTTTAGTATGCATGAAAATGAAAACTCATACCTATGAAGAATTAATCGAGAAGGTAGAAGAAATCGGAAATTTATACTTCAGTCCAACAAGCAAGGAAAAGAAGGAAAACTTTAAATCAAAAATTTCAATGAGTGAAAGAGTATATCAGAGAATAAAGTCGGATATTTTGGAAAACAAGCTGAAGCCCGGCGAAAAGCTCATAGAAGAAAATCTGGCCAATGAATTCAATGTGAGCAGGACTCCTGTAAGAGAAGCATTGAAGCAGCTTGACCAAGACGGCCTCATAACTTATTATCCAAGAAGAGGTTCTGTTGTAAGCCAGATATCCATGAAGGATGCTCAGGAACTTTACGAGATAAGAGAAGTGCTTGAAGGCCTTGCAATAAGGCGAATTTGCATGGAAATTAACAGCCACAACATTAAAATCCTTGAAACAATTATTACAAACATGGACAAGGCCATTGAAAGCAATGATTACAGCACCATGGAAAAATTTCACAGAGACTGGACTGAAGCAACTCTAGAAATGACAAACAATGAACTCTTAAAAAGTTATCTTCTGTCTGTAACAAAAAATCTTGGAAGACTGAGAAAAATATCTTTGTACAGACCAGTCCAGAGCATTGATGCTTACAAGGAAACAAAAGACATATACAATGCAATTGCGAACAATGACCCGGATGAAAGTGAAAGACTTGCAAAACTGCACGTTAAAAATGCAAGAAAAAGATTTGAAAAGAATTTATTAGAATTGTAAAAACCTGCCTCGGCAGGTTTTTTTATATACTCGAAAGTTCGCGGAGTTGCGGAGTAACTTTTTTAATACAACCTCTCTTCATCAAACTTTAGATTGCGGTATACATCAACCATTACATTCCATGTATACTCATCAACAATGCCGTTGGGTTCAAGTCCGAACTTCTGTTGAAATGTAATGACAGCAGATTCTGTTATAGGTCCAAACACGCCATCAATAAGTTCATAAGGCACATATGTTACATCAGGCAGCACAGAAGAAATGTATGCAAGATATTCTTGAATGACTACTACTCCGGGACCTTCAGAGCCTCTTCTGTAAACTATTCCCGGAAATGCAATTCTTGGAAAAGCCAATTGACCGGGGGGAAGTGTTATTAATATACCTAAAAGTACTTCGTTTATTTTAAACCAGGTTGCATCGTCAATTATTCCTGTAACAGGGAGATTCATTGTTTTTTGAAATTCTATCAGAGATTGGCTCGTGGCAGAATCCAGCACGCCGGTTATCTCAACTTCAGGAATCGTATTGTAATATGATGACAATATATTTAAATAATACTGAACAAGCTGTACTCTTGGCACTACTATGCCGTTGCTTATTCTTGGCAGTTCACTTAGAAGAAGCCCCCTGGAAGTTGTTTCTGCCAGCTTTCTCACAGCTGCATGAATAGATTTGATTTTATACCAAGTACCCTTGTCAATTATCCCTGTAGGCGGCAGGTTGAAAATTGATTGAAATGATTTTACAGCTGCTTCAGTCTGGGGTGTAAATACACCATCAACGGGAAATATTTTAGGAATTGCAGGAAAGTTAATTGAAATATTGTTCAATTGAAGCTGCGCCATATAAACCGGTATGCCTGAATCGCCCAGTTTAAGCGGAGTTTCGGGATAAGATAGTCCTATTTCACCTAAAGGAGCATTATATATGAGTTCTATGTCTTCCCCATAATAATATCTGAGTATTTCAATAGGTGTATAACCTTGGTTAGCCAAATCAACGGATCCCCACTGGTACATGCCGTTGCACTGGGATACACGGCCATCGCAGAAAACAGCGTATAAAGGTTCAAATCTTGTTCCTCTTACTATATAATCATCAAATGTTTCATCAACAATTTTTGATATATTATCAAATATACCTCTATTAGGCACATATGACTGGTCGAACTGGGTTGAATTTGTTATATCAAAGTTATAGCCTCTGCTCGGGTACCATTCTGTGTATATTCTGTTAAGGGCAATGGACACTATGGCGTTAATGTTGGCTCTTAGAGCGTCTTCCGGCCATGTAGGAAACAATTCACTGCTGGCAACGTTCTTTACATAATCAATAAATGGGATTGTAATATTTTCTGCCGGGGAATCCGGCGGTCCTAGATGGACAGTTATTGTTTCAGGTATATAAATATATGATGATCCGGACGGTTGAACACTCATTATAGTCCTCCAAACAAATAAAAAAATATTTATAGAAATAAATATTATATGTTTAATATATGCACCCGCAAACATTTGATTACTTCATAAATTTTATGTCGGTTAATTTCTTATGCGTTATAGTCTAATTGCTAAAATTTATTATTTATATTTATTGAATCATTAAGAAATAATAACTATAAAATCAATATATAAAGGAGAAACAAATGTTAAGATTTACATTACCTAGAGATATGTATTATGGAAAAGGTGCATTGGAGCAACTTAAAAATTTGGAAAGGGAAAAAAGGCAATGCTTGTAATAGGCGGCGGTTCCATGAAAAAATTCGGTTTTGTGGATAAAGTGCTTGGATATTTAAAAGAAGCGGGTATTGAAACTTCGCTGTTTGAAAACGTTGAAGCGGATCCATCTGTTGAAACAGTAATGAAAGGAGCAGCTGCAATGAGAGAGTTTCAGCCGGACTGGATAATATCAATGGGAGGAGGTTCACCTATTGATGCTGCAAAAGCTATGTGGGTGTTTTATGAATATCCCGAAACTACATTTGAAGAAATCATAAAGCCTTTTTCATTTCCTGCCTTAAGAAAAAAAGCAAGGTTTTTAGCAATTCCATCAACTTCCGGAACAGCCACAGAAGTGACTGCATTTTCTGTAATTACTGATTATTCTACAGGAATTAAGTATCCGCTTGCTGATTTTAACATAACCCCAGACATTGCAATTCTGGATCCTTCTCTGGCTGAAACAATGCCTCCCAAACTAACTGCATATACAGGAATGGATGCATTGACTCATGCAATAGAAGCATATGTTTCTACATTGAACAGTCCTTTCACAGATCCTTTGGCACTTAAAGCAATAAACATGATATTTGAGCATTTGATTGACTCCTATAATGGAAATATGGCATCACGAGAGCAAATGCACTATGCCCAGTGTCTGGCCGGTCAGGCATTTACAAATGCCCTGCTTGGAATCACACATTCAATTGCTCATAAAACAGGTGCAGCATTTTCTACAGGACATATACCTCACGGATGTGCAAACGCAATTTATCTGCCGTATATAATAAAATTCAATGCAAAAAATGCAGAGATGCGCTACGCTGACATAGCAAGAAGCATAGGTATTTCAGGAACAGATTCTGAATGCGTAAGCACTTTGTGCGATAAAATCGATGATTACAATTTAAAACTTGATATTCCAAAGAGTCTTAAGGATTATGGAATAAACGAAGAAGAATTTAAAAACAAAGTTGCTAAAATTTCTGAGTTGGCCATTTCAGATGCTTGTACCGGTTCTAATCCAAGAGACATAAGTCCAGAAGAAATGGAAAAGCTGCTTACAAGTATTTATTACGGAACAGAAGTAAATATATAAAAATAAAGCGTCAAACTGACAAGTGTTCGTTTGACGCTTTAATGAATTTATTTATGATAGGCTTCACCTGCATTTATTTTGAAAGCCCTGTAAATTTGCTCTAACAGTATTACTTTGAACAGCTGGTGGGGAAATGTCATTTTTGAAAATGAAAGCTTGAAATTGGCTGCTGTTAAAACTTCGTTTGAAAGCCCGTTGCTTCCTCCAATTATAAATGTTATGTCGGATGTACCGTCTATTCCAAGCTGATTTATTTTTTGAGCCAAATCCTCAGAGCTTATAATTGTACCTTTAACATCAAGAGCAATGACATATGAATTCTTGGGTATCTTTGCAAGTATTTTCAAACCTTCCTTAATCTTAACCTGTTCAATTTCTGAATCAGAGAAGTTTTCATCTGCTCTTTCATCCTGGATTGTTTCTTCGTTTAATTTACAGAACTTGGACAATCTTTTTGCATATTCGTTTATTGCTTCAGTAAAAAATTTCTCTTTAATTTTTCCTACGGATATTACAGTGATTTTCATTTTTGCCACCTTGGTATTAATTTCTATATATTATAATATAATATAATAAGAACATATTCAAGTTATACATCATTAAATATTACAGTAAACGTTTACAAAATTATATTGAAAATGATTACACAGTGTGATATAATTTTAGTACTGCTATACAAATTTAACGGAGGTATGATATGAATACATTTAAAAGAATTTTATGCATTGTTTTATGTTTTTATATGCTTAATTCTCCAGCCTACAGCTTTACAGAAAAAATTGAACCTCTAGATGAATCTGAAATTAAAACAAACATTGAGGAGGAGTATGGATTAAAAATCGTTTACTCTCAAGATGATGAAAATATAGATTACATGGACTGCATGCTTGTTCTTGAAAGAAGTTTAAGAAGATTTCCGGAAGGTGTAATAAAAGAAATCACAGATTATTATTATAAAATGGGCATAGAAACAAATGTTGTTATAAACAAGACTGAAAAGATTGCAGATTTATTTTCCGAATATGTGCTTGGGGACAAGTCAGCAACCATATACATAAACGCTCTTCAAAACAGCATGTACAACGACGAATGTGTTGCTTCTGAAGAAAGCACTGTCCATGAACTCAGTCATTTAATAAGCAATTATATGTATGAAATATATGGACATGATAGGATGGAAAATGATTTTTTAAAATTTAACGATGGTTTTCAGTATGGCAATTGGGAAGAAAAAAGCGATGTTTTCTTAAACAAACATTCTGCCATTAGCTTTGAAGATGAAGTAGCAGATTTAATCTGGTACACAGAAGTTCATCCTGAACTTTTAAGGACTTTGGATTGCGAAGAAAAAGAAATTATCCATAAAAAAATTGAATATCTGGCCGAAGTATTTGATCAGTGTTTTGATTCAGTATCGGAGAATACAAAGTTATGGATGGAAGCTTTTCCACAGGAACCTGACAAGTGGGCAATAGATACAATTACGCAGCTTAAAAACGCCTCTATTATTCCCGAAGAATTTGATGGAATGTATGATGCTTACATTACAAAAGAAAATTTCTACACTTTGGTAATGAATGTTGTTGAAAGCAAGTTGGGAAAAGAAGAGCTAAGCAATAACTTCAATTTGTACATGCAGGAAGAATATGTTTCACTTGACCCGGTTAAAGGTGAAATATTTATGAATGACGGAATGGCTGTTCTTGACAGATCAATGCTCTGCAGCAACAAGGAAGTTATATACAAAGCTTACCAGATGGGATTTTTAGGCCACGAAGGAGCTGGACTTGAGCCTGACAGCTACATTACGAGACTTGAAGCGGCAAAGATGTTTGCATATATTGCAAATAGCCAGGGTATGGATATCTCAGACTATGAAGTGATTAATTACAATGATATAGATGATGTTCAAGACTCAGAAAAACCTTTCATATATTTCGCTGCCACAAAGGGGATTTTAAAAGGATACGGTTACAGTTTTAATCCTAATGGTTATTGCACTTATCAGGAAACATACATAATGTTAATGAGGCTATATAACTTATTGTAGACTAAAATTAAATATTTAATAATTACTTCATATATGGTATAATGGTTAAAATTAAATGAGGGATAGCACTATGTTTGACGTGAGAAGCATTGTAATCGGCATTATATTAATGCTTAAGAAATATACCTGCATCAACATTACCATATACGAAGAGTCAAGCAATGAAGATTATAAAAACGGAATAATGGCATTGCCTTTAATTGGACTGGCCATAGGCTTTTCGACTTTTTTAATAGCGTCACTTGAATTTGTTTATGACGGTTTTTTTGTAAGTGTTCTTGTGCTGGGATTTTACTGCATAGTTACAAGATCCGTGAATTTAACTGACACATACAGGACATTAAATTATATTATAAAACCTAAGAATCAATCAGAACAAATTGTGGGTATCATAGGAACCACAATAATTCTTTTGTTATATTTTTCGCTTTTCAGGATAGTTCCGTCTACTTCCCTTATAATAATGCCTGTTGCAGGCTATTCAAGCCTTATAATTTTAAGCCCTGTAATCAAAAGAAACAAAAAAAATACAGAAATAATGAAGTATTGCGGAAAATATCATACAATTGCTGCTTTTGCCATTTCATTTTTAATTGCAGCTGTGTTTAACTACAAGCTTGTTATCTCATTGTCACTTACATACATGATTTGCGGATTTGTAGTTTCCTATTTGGACAACAAAGTAAGTGTTCTTCCAAATTCGGCGGAAGGACTGATTGTTGAAACAGCACAGATACTATTTTTAATCATAACATATATAATAAGAATATAGGCATATAACATGGATATGGGCTGCTTCTTTTTATAAAAAGCCAAAAAATTTTGACAAATAATTGCTCTTGTAGTATAATCACAAAAACGAGACTTTTAGAGTTTTCGCGTCCTTTGAGGAAGAAAGCTCTTTTTTATTATATATGGAGGATAAATATGGAAAACAAAAAAGTTATATTCAGCGGAATGCAGCCTTCCGGTTCACTGACACTGGGAAATTATCTGGGAGCACTTAAAAACTGGGTACGACTACAAAGCGAATATGATTGCTACTACTGCGTTGTTGACATGCATGCAATTACAGTTCCCAAAGAACCAAAGGATTTGAGAAAAAACACTCTTGAAGTACTGGCAAACTACATAGCTGCAGGTTTGGATCCTGAACAGGTTACATTGTTCATACAATCTCACGTTTCAGCCCATGCAGAGCTGGGATGGCTGTTAAATTGTTTTTCTTATTATGGAGAACTTGGAAGAATGACGCAGTTTAAAGACAAATCCAAGAAACAGGACAGCAATGCTATAACTGCGGGACTTTTCACTTACCCTGTGCTCATGGCTGCTGATATACTTTTATATCAGGCAGATCTTGTACCTGTAGGAGAAGATCAAAGACAGCATCTTGAAATAACAAGAGACATAGCACAGCGTTTCAATAACCGTTTCAGCGAAACGTTCAAAGTACCTGATCCTTTTATATCAAAAGACGGAGCTAAGATTATGAGTCTTCAGGAGCCTGAAAGCAAAATGTCCAAATCAGATTCAAACAATAATTCATATATATTGCTTATGGACGACGCTGATGCCATTAGAAGAAAATTTAAACGAGCTGTAACAGATTCTGAAGGAGTTGTAAGATTTTCAGATGCTCAGCCTGGAGTTAAAAATCTTATTAACATTCATTCAAAAATAACTGACAAATCTCCTGCTGAAATTGTGGCAGAATACGAAGGCAAGGGATATGCTCAGTTTAAAGATGATGTTGCAGAAATAGTTGTTGAGGAACTGAAACCAATTCAGGAAAAAATAGATTATCTTTTGAAGAATAAGGACTACCTAGAGAAAATATATATACATGGAGCAGAAAAAGCAGAGGTAGTTGCTCGCAAGACATTAAGGAAAGCGTATAAAAAAGTAGGCTTCATACCAAGATTTTAACCAAAATATGGAGGAAACATGTTAGCAATTATTAATGGTTTGGTGAAAACCATGAGTGGGGAAGATTTACAAAAGGGACAAATAATAATTGAAGACGGCAAAATAAAGGCCGTGGGCACAAATTTAGAAATACCTGATGATGCACAAATAATAGATGCTGCAGGACTTCTTGTAACACCGGGTCTTGTGGACGGACACTGCCACATAGGAATGTGGGAAGAAGGAATAGGTTTTGAAGGTGAAGATGGCAATGAGGATGTTGAACCCATTACGCCTCAGCTTAGAGCAATAGATGCAATTAATCCTATGGATATGGGATTTCAGGATGCAATTGAAGGCGGAGTGACAACTGCCGTAACAGGGCCCGGAAGTGCCAATGTTATAGGAGGCACATTCCTTGCCATGAAGACATATGGAAAAAGAGTAGACGACATGGTAATAAAAAATCCTGTTGCCATGAAAATTGCTTTTGGAGAAAATCCAAAAAGAGTTTATAACGAGCAGCACAAATCTCCTGTAACAAGGATGGCAATTGCTGCAATGCTTAGAGAAACCCTGTATGAAGCAAAGCAGTATATGGAAGATCTGGAAGCTTCCGCGGAAGATCCGGACAGAAAACCAGATTTTGACTTGAAGCTTGATGCTCTCTTGCCAGTCATGAAAAAACAAATTCCTTTAAAGGCCCATGTCCACAGAGCTGACGACATATTTACTGCTCTTAGGATTGCAAAGGAATTTGACCTTGACATAACACTTGACCACTGCACCGAAGGACACCTGATCCCTGAAGAGCTTGCAGCTGCTGGTAAACCGTGCCTCATAGGTCCAACGTTCGGTTCAAGAACAAAAGTAGAACTTAAAAATAAAAGTTTCGAAACTCCTAAGGTTCTCATGGAAGCCGGACTTAAGGTAGCAATCATAACAGATTCAAACGTCATTCCAATTCAGCACATCAACATGTGCGCAGGCATGGCTGTAAAAGCAGGGCTAGCTGAAGATGAAGCCTGGAAATCAATCACAATTTATCCTGCTGAAATAAATGGAATTAATTCAAGAGTTGGAAGCATTGAAGAAGGCAAGGATGCAGATATTGCGATTTTCAAGGGAAATCCTCTTTTGGACATAGATTACGAAACTATGATGACTATTATAGATGGAAAAATTGTTTATAAAAACAAAAAAGCAAACATGATAAGTTGTTAATTTGCATTTAATGGATGATAAACCAATTGTTCCAAGAATTAAATGCAAAAATAATCAAAAAATAGTATTACAAAGTTTTACAAAGTTTTAGATGGACAAAATTGAATTTATTTAGTTAAAAGGGGACGCTATATGCGTTCCGTTTTAAATTTCGGAAGTTTAAAAAAATATTACAGATATTGATAAAAAAAACTTGCAAATTGTCAATAAAAAGAATACACTAAGCTGTGGAAAAAAAGAGGAAGGTAATTATGAAGAAAAAGATTATAAATATAGCAGTTATAGCGCACGTAGATGCAGGAAAATCAACATTGGTAGATGCATTTCTACAGCAAAGCGGAGTTTTTAGAGAAAACCAGGAAGTAGTAGACCAGGTAATGGATTCAAATGATATTGAGCGTGAAAGAGGAATAACAATTTATTCAAAAAACTGCTCAGTAATGCATAATGATATAAAAATTAATATTGTAGATACACCGGGACATGCTGACTTCTCTTCGGAAGTTGAACGTATAATGAAGACTGTTGACACAGTTATATTGCTAGTGGATTCTGTTGAAGGCCCTATGCCTCAGACACGTTTCGTTCTGCAGAAATCACTTGAAGTAGGATTAAGACCGATTTTATTGATCAATAAGATCGATAAGAAAAACCACAGAGCAGAAGAAGTTGTTAACATGGTATTTGACTTGTTCGTTGAGCTAAATGCCAATGATGAGCAGCTTGACTTCCCAATATTGTATGGTATAGCAAAAGAAGGTATTGTTCAGTACGAACTGGACGAGCCAAGTGAAAATATTGTGCCGTTGTTCGACACCATAATAAAGCATGTTTCTGCATACCCTGACAGAGATTCAGAAGACCTTCAGTGTCAGATATCGTCACTTGCTTATGATGATTATATAGGAAGACTTGGTATTGGAAGAGTAACAGCAGGAACAATCAAAGAAGGTCAGACAGTTTCTGTTGCAAAGCATGATGGTTCTGTTGAAAGACAAAAAATCACGAGCATATTTGTGTATGAAGGATTGAAAAGAACTCAGGTTTCCGAAGCATACAGCGGAGATATAATAGTTGTATCAGGAATTTCAAATATTTCCATAGGAGATACAATTTGTACTGAAGGTAAGGTTGTTCCCATGGATACAATCAAAATAGAAGAACCTACATTATCCATGAACTTCCTTATTAATACATCTCCTTTCGTAGGTATGTCAGGAAAGTTTGTAACAACAAGACACCTTAAGGCAAGACTTGAAAAGGAACTTGAAGTAAACGTAGGTCTTAGAGTTGAACAGCTTGAAGGAGCCTTAGACGGTTACAAGGTATCTGGAAGAGGAGAGCTTCACTTGTCAATACTTCTTGAAAACATGAGAAGAGAAGGCTACGAAGTTGCCGTTTCAAGACCTGAAGTTATTCTTCACAGAGAAGACGGCGTTGTAAAAGAGCCTATTGAAAAAGTAATTATAAATGTTCCGGAAATGTATTCAGGATCTGTTATTTCAAAGTTAAACCTGAGAAAAGGAATGATGAATTCCATGACTCCTGACGGAAATTTCGTTAAAATTGAATTCATGGTTCCAACCAGAGGACTTCTCGGATATCGTACAGAGCTTATAAACGATACAAGAGGAGAAGGAACAATGGTTAGAAGCTTTGACCACTATGAAAAATACAGGGGAGAAATTCCTCAGAGACTTAACGGCGTGCTCATATCAAACGATCAAGGTGATGCAATTGCTTATTCATTGAACAACATTGAAAGCAGAGGAACTTTGTTCATAAATCCAGGAGACAAGGTTTATGAAGGAATGATAATCGGCATGAATGCAAGGGGAGAAGACATTGTCGTAAATCCTTGCAAGGCGAAGAAACAGTCAAATACAAGATCATCTTCAGCAGATGATGCAATAAAATTGGCGCCGCCAAGAGTTATGACCCTTGAAACAGCACTGGAATTCATCAACGATGATGAACTCGTTGAAGTTACACCAGACAGCATTAGAGTAAGAAAAAGATATCTTACTGAAATGGAAAGAAGAAAAAACGCAAACAAGCTAAAAACAAACTAATACAATTAAAAATTAAGAGTGAAGAACATCATTAAATTAAGAATTAAGAGTTAAGAATTAAGAATTGATGAAAGGATTTGTGCCGAGCACAAATCCTATTTTTTTAATAAAAAATCCTTCACTGCGTTCAGGATGACTAGCATTTTGAACGCAGCGAAGAATCTCGTTGATAAACTTATAATTCTTAACTCTTAATTCTTCATTCTTCATTCTTAATTATTTGTCGGGTAGTTCAAATTTGATTCGGTGAGGTTCTGTAAAACTTCGTCATAGTATTTTTTCGCTTCAAACTTTGCCATTGGAAGGTTCATGTCAAGGTAATTGCCGCATGACATGGGGTCAGCGCCCGGAATATCTCCTTCAAAATTCATTATGAATTGAAACATTTCTTTTACTATGCCCACAACGTCCTGTGAAGTCAAGTCTCCTTTGAAGATTACATAAAAACCAGTCCTGCATCCCATGGGCCCGAAATAAACGGTTAAACTGTCATATATGGGATGATTCCTTAAAAATGTTGCTCCTATGTGTTCCATGGCGTGACTTTCGGCTGTATTTATTACAGGCTCTCTGTTTGGTTCCTTCATTCTTATATCAAAGGTTGTAACTATGTTTTCTCCCACCATGTCTTTTCTTGAAACATATATGCCTCTTTTTAAATCAATATGGTTAACCTGAAAGCTTTCTATTTTTTTCATTTTATCTCCTTGCATTATATTTAAAATGCTTAATAATGTTGCTATTAATCTAATAAAAGCAATTAGAAGTTCCTTTTATTAATATTATTTTACACTATAATTGTTAAAAAGTAAACTTCGAACATTGTAAAAAACGTATTATTATGTTATAATTACAATGATTCAATTCCTATTTCGGGAGGATAAGATGAAATCAAAAGAATACTTGTCTATACTGCAAAATATTTTGCGTCTTGTAGATGAAGGCGTTCATGTACTGGATAAAGATGGAAACACTATAATATATAACGATGCTATGTCAAAACTTGAAAAAATGGAGACCAAGGAAGTAATAAAGAAACCATTTGGCGAAGTTTTCAAAAATTTGACCGGAGAAAACAGCACTTTGCTCAAAGCTTTGAAGAGCAGAGAAAGCACAATGAATCAAAAACAAACCTATTTAAATAAAGACGGCAAAGAAATTACAACAATAAATTCCACTCTTCCTGTAATAGTGAAAGACGAAGTCATTGCAGTTGTAGAAGTTGCAAAAAATATTACAAAAATGACAGAGATGTCTCACACCATTCTGAAACTGCACGATGAAATAGGAAAACCTGAAAAAGCTAAATCAAAAAAAATAAGAAAATACAACTTCAACAACATAATCGGCAATAGCCCTAATTTTATTGAAGTTATTGAAAAGGCTAAGAAAGCAAGCAAAAACCCTGCAGCTGTGTTCATTTACGGTGAAACAGGCACAGGAAAAGAACTTATTGCTCAAAGTATACACTATGAAAGCGACAGAAGAGAAAAGCCTTTTATAGCACAAAACTGTGCAGCTCTTCCTGAATCACTGCTGGAGGGACTTTTGTTCGGTACATCAAAAGGAGGCTTTACAGGTGCTGTTGACAGGGCAGGACTTTTTGAACAGGCTAATGGAGGAACACTTCTGCTGGACGAAATAAACTCAATGCCTTATGAACTTCAGGCAAAGCTTCTGAGAGTTCTTCAAGAAAATTATATAAGACGTGTGGGAGGAACAAAGGATATTCCCATTGATGTTAGAATAATTTCAACCAGCAACGAACCACCAGAAAAAATACTGTCAGAGGGAAATATAAGAAAAGATTTGTTCTACAGGCTTAATGTAATTCAAATAAGCATACCTCCGCTTCGCAAAAGAAAAGAAGACATACTTATGCTTGCTAACATGTTTCTGGAAAAGTACAATGAAAGAATGAACAGGGAAATAATTTCAATTTCAGATGAAGCAAAGGAAAATCTGCTGAATTATGAGTACCCTGGAAATGTTCGAGAGCTTGAAAACATAGTAATGTCAGCCATGAGCATGTCAGATGATAATGTGACAGTTCTTGACAGCAGCTGCTTTTCAATTAAGCATTCTATGCATAGAACTGAACAAAATTTTGAAGGAATTGGTGATGAAGGTATAGATGAATATCTTGCAAGGCTTGAAAAAAATATAATAGAGGATATTCTTGAAAATAATGCAAACAACATAACAAAAGCAGCAGAAGAGTTGAAAATTAAGCGTCAGACGCTGCAACACAAAATAAAAAAATATAATATAAGAATATAATATCACAAAAATAGCAAAATATTTTTGCAGTGCGTGCAAAA